>CAYPUS010000205.1:0-5883 GCA_964413815.1 uncultured Aquabacterium sp.
TCATCGAGGTGGACGACCCGGGTGACCCCAGCACCATGGCGCGCGTGCGGGCGGCCTTGGGGCTGGATGAAGCGCCGGCGTCCTGAAGCGCCGAGTCCACTGTGATGCGTGACCCAGTTGTCGAAGCTAGCGTTGCGGTTTCTTGCTCCGCTTCCGTTTGGCCGGAGGCGCCGCCGTCCACGCCGTCGGCAGCGTCCACAGGCTCATGAAGTCCTTCGTCATCTGGGTCGTCAGCATCTGCATCTGACGCTGCTGGGCGGCGGCGGCACGTCCGCGCGATGCGCCGAGGAAGGCGTTCGCGCCGCTCAACCACATGCTCAGGTAGGGGTTTTTCTTGGTCCAGGGGTTGGCCATGGCTGTCGCTCCGGAAAGGTGTGTGACCGAATTTGCAAGCAATCGAGGCGCCCGACTGCGCGCGGCCGATGGGTTCTCGCAGCGGTGACCCGGGAATCGCCCTGCGGGCGCGCTTTTGCAGATAGGCTCGGGAAACGATGTCGCACAAGCCGCTTCCGACCGAGACGCTCAAACGTTACCTGCCCTGGCTGGTGGCCACCGCCCTGTTCATGGAACAGCTGGATGCCACCATCGTCAACACCGCGGTCCCCTCAATGGCGCGCAGCCTGGGCACCACGCCCCTTAGCCTCAAGGCCGTGGTCAGCAGCTACATCCTGGCTTTGGCCGTGGGCATCCCCATCAGCGGCTGGATGGCCGACCGCTTCGGCACCCGGAAAGTCTTTGGCGGCGCCGTGGCCCTGTTCACCATCGCCTCGGTGCTGTGCGGGCTGGCGCTGAACGCGCCCATGCTGGTGGCTGCGCGCATCCTGCAGGGCTTGGGCGCCGCGATGATGATGCCGGTGGGGCGCCTGTGCATCATCCGCACCTTTCCGAAGGCCGAGTTGCTGCGGGCGATGAACTTCGTGATCATCCCCGCGCTGATCGGCCCCTTGCTGGGGCCCACGATTGGCGGGCTGATCGTGCACTGGTTCTCCTGGCGTCAGATCTTCTTCGTCAACGTGCCTGTCGGCTTGGTGGCCTTGTACCTGATCTACCACCACATGCCCGACTACAAGGCAGACCGGCGCCGGCCGCTGGATGTCATCGGGCTGGTGCTCTTCAGTTCGGGCGTGGCTTTGCTGTCCTGGCTGCTGGAGATTTTCGGCGAGCACCGCTTGGATCTGACATCGGAAGCGGTGCTGCTGGTGCTGTCGCTGGCTTTGCTGGGCGCCTATGCCTTGCATGCCAGGCAGGTGCCGCATCCCCTGCTCAAGCTGACGCTGTTTCGCATCCGCACCTTCCGCGTCTCGGTGCTGGGCGGCTTCGTCACGCGCCTGGGCGTTGGCGGTTTGCCTTTTCTCTTGCCCATGCTCTATCAAATTGGCATGGGCATGCCGGTGTGGCAATCGGGCCTCTTGATGATGCCGGCGGCCATGGGCGCCATGGGCATGAAGATGCTGGCACCGCGCGTGCTCAGGCGCTTTGGCTACCGCCGCGTGCTGATGGTCAACACCGTGATGATCGGGGTGACGGTGGGCATGTTCTCGCTGGTGAACGTGGGCACGCCCATCTGGGCCATCGTGATGCTGGGGCTGACGCAGGGCCTCTTCAACTCCTTGCAGTTCAGCAGCATGAACTCCATGGCCTATGCGGATGTGGACGCGGCCGATTCGAGCATGGCCAGCACCATGGCCAGCTCCATGCAGCAGATGTCGATGAGCGTGGGCCTGGCCTGCGGCACGCTGGTGGTGGGCTGGTACCTGGGCGATGTGCCGCAGAGCAACCGCGTGGCCGTGATGAACGCGCTGGACCATGCCTTCTTGACCATGGCGGCGCTGACGGTGCTGTCCTCGCTGAGCTTCTGGACGCTCAGGCCCGGCGATGGGGACAGTGTGAGCCGGGGTGAAGGCGCGCCCAGGCTGCGGGAGGCGGTGGCGGCGGACAAGGCGGAGGTGGGGGCGGCGACGGTGTGAGTTGTCAGCCGGAAAGCAGTTCCACATACGCTTGATAGCTGTAGTTCAGGCCATTGCAAGCGTGCTTTGATTTGTCGCTTCAAATTAAAGCATGCTTTAATTAAGGGCGCTATCGAAGCGCTGCGGGTTGCTGCGAACCAGTGCGGACCCGATCGAAAGGCTGCCAGTGTGCAGTCTGGCTCGGCTCAACCTCGTCTGCTTTCCGAGACCAGTTCAATTCCATTTTGGGGAATCGAACCCGCATCCGTCAGATCGCCACCTTCCACTCCCGCAACTGGCCGACGGTCTGTGTCAGGCCCTGCTTGAGCAGCGTGTCCAGGTACTCATCAACCGTCTTGGGCGGGTTCTTCAGCGATCGGCGATGGTTGGCAGCCGCCTCGCAGACTCGGGCGGCGTGCAGATCCAGTAGATCGAAAATGAAGTCGTCCGGGTGTTGGGCGGTCAGGTTGTAGGGCTTGAGCCGTTCCGGCGGGAAGTCCTTCAGGTTGAAGGTCACGATCAGGCTGGCGCCGCCGTGAATGGCGGCGGCCACCACATGCCGGTCATCGGCATCCGGGAGCTCGACGGATGGGATCAGATGCTCGAACCCGGTAACTAGGCTGTCGCGGACGTGGGCGTTCATCAGCGACCGCGTCCGCTTCAGGTCTTCGGCCTTCAGGTCTGGCCGCTGCTTCAGAACGTTACGCGCCCACTCGTCGTGGATCATGTCTGTCCAACGTGCCCGGTACAGATCCGTCAGTGCCAGGCGCATCAGCAGGTCGCGTAAGGGTGCCGGGTAGAGCACGCACGCGTCGTAGATGATGGTGAAGTTCGAACTCATTCATTCGTACCCCATCTTGAGCGCCTGGGCTTGCTCGGCCAGTGCATCGAGGGCCTTGCTGCGCTCAGCGTCGATCCGCTCCTTGTACGCGATCACGTCCTGGTAGCGGACGCGACGGTGCGTTCCGATCTTGTGGAACGGGATCTCGCCGCGTTCCAACAACTGCACGAGAAACGGCCGCGAGACGTTGAGCACATCCGCTGCGTCCTGCGTCGTCAGCTCGGCGTGGATCGGGATGATGCTGACCGCGTTGCCCTCACCGATTTCGGTCAGGACGTCCACGAGCAGCCGTAGCGCCGAAACCGGGACGCGTACCGGGTGGGACGCGCCCTTGTCGTCGAAGATCTCGATCTGCTGGGTTTCCGCACGGGTCTGCAGGAAGGCGGACAGCGCCCGGCCGCTCTCGCGGGCGATGGCAACTTCTTCGGCCGTTGGCAACGGATGAGTGGGAGAGAGTGTGGTCATGGCAGCCTCCTGGAAGCTTCGAACAGCCTCATAGGAGGGAGTGTAAGCGAAATAAACGAATAAACGAAATATACGAAAGGGTGGGTCGCTTACCCGCACAGTTACCCGCAAATGTGGCCGGATGTCCATAGACTTACCCGCACGGCTGCGGACAACAAAAAACCCCTAGAGCGTTGATTTCTCTAGGGGTTTTGCACTTCGGCGGACGGTGCTGGAGGGTCAATTGGTGGTGGGGAAGCATCCCGCACCAAACGACTATTGAAAGTACGCAATCGAAGCGCTGCGGGCTGCTGCGAACCAGTGCGAACTCCATCGAAAAGCCTGCCCGATTGTAGACCTGCAAGCGGGTTTTTCAGCCATGCTGGTCGCCGGGAGCGGGCGTCAAACTCGCCTGCGATTGGATGTCGGTTCAATTCCCAAACACGGAATCGAACCCGCGTCCGCATGACGGTTCAGACCGAGGGTTCGACGGCTGCGTCATTGTCGGCGGCGGGGTCGGTGAGCCGCCGAATCGTCAGGGCACAGCGTTGTTCAATCAAGGTATTGATTTGCTCAACCACGACATTGCCAGCAAAACGGTGTCCGGGGTCAGACTGGAGCTTGCGCGCCGTCGCTGGCAGTAGTTTTGCCAATTCCAGAATGCGCCGTTTGGCCTGCGCCTTGGTAAAGCCCACGCCTTCGGCGAACTGCTCCCAATGCCGCGCCTGAACTTCGCTGAACTTGTATTTGCTGCCGATTTTCATCGCCATCTTCTGCGTCAGGGATGGATACACCGCCGTCGACAGCGTGTCGTAGAACGGTGCCAGAACGGGGGCCTTGCCTGAGTACAGCAGAGAGAAATTCTTGGCGTGCGCATCATGATTGCCGATCAGCGCATTGAAGATCACGTAGTCGAGCAGTCGCAGAACCTGCGGCGCACTGGGGCGCGTCGAACTGCGTACCAGATCAAAACACTGCGCGAGATCCGGGCCACCTTCATTCTGGTATTTCATTTCCGGCACCACGCCCAGTGCCTGGCAAAAGTCCTCTTGATGAAGCCGTTGCCGGTGCCCCTGGGCATCGATCAGTCGATCGTAGCGCTCAACCAGTAGAAAGGAGCGATCCAATACCTGGTGAACTTTTGACTTCGCCGGTTTGAGCTGCGTGGCCTCAGCCAGCGCCATGCAAAACCCTTCGTTGATCACGCTATCGTCAACCGCGTGGATGGCCGGTTTCAGGATGTGCGAGCTAGGCGTGCCATTGAGAGGCAGCCCGATGCGCGCACCATCGAAAACCACTGGCAGCTTGTCTTGGGCCCCAGCCAAGGAAAGCCGCAAGCCGTCTTTGCCAGCCAGCATGGGGCGGCGCGGCAATTCATCCAGGATGGCGACGACTTCCTCGTCGCTCAGCCATTGAACGTCATCGGTGCGGGTCAGCACAGGCAAAGCCCGCCCCGGCTCAAGGAACGTCACGGCTCCTGCGCATTCGCCACCAATGTGGTCCAGCAGCGCAAAGTCATTCTGACCGGAAACCTGGAACTGCTGTGCAATCAGGCGGCGCATCTGCCCTTCCGGTAGAAGACCCGCAAAGAAGGGACGCGTTTTGCGATCGTCGAACGGCTCCGCTTGCAGGGGGAGTGAGGCGGACAAGGCAACGGCGTCTTTGTGTGACAGCCAACCGGGTGCGTAGCAAAAGTTTAGCCGCCCATCGACCAGCGCCAACGTGCCGACACGATCTGCGAATAGCCAGACTTCCAGCTCATGCGCCATGGTCGCCACCCTCGCGTTGATCATTGGTCACAGATGATGGCAACCCGCTCAACTGGACCTCTCCACCCAATGCATCAATGACCCGCAGTACGTTTTCCAGTCTTAAGGTGGGCTTGCCTGCTTCAAGGTCGACAATGAAGCGCACACCCACCCCTGCCGCCAGCGCCAACTGGGGCTGGGTCAGCCCGAGCTGCTTGCGAGCGGCACGCAGTGCATCGCCGAGTTGTTGGGGTGATCGAATGGATGTCATGGCTTGCTCAGTTTCCCGTTCGGGAAATTATCAGGCACAACCAGACTAAGTGCAAGCGATATTTCCCGATCGGGAATGCTGAGTGCGATTAGGCCGTGGATTAGCTATATATTTCCCGATCGGGAATTTTGTGCGTGTCCTGCTCCCAAATTGACACCCATTTGCACCCAGTGTCGCGCAGTTCGCCGAATACATGCCTGAACTGCGCCACGGTCCCTCATTGGGATGAGATGGTCACAACTATCGCTTGGCTGGCGAGCGGAACAGCGCCTGTAGCCCTCGTGCAGCACGATGCCGACCAGAGCGGCGGCCGACAGCGTCAGTCCGGCCACTGTCCTACGCATCATCGGAGATGGTGGCCGGGTCATCCGAACTGTCTGCGTGGGCAGCCCTGGAGTATTCGCTTCTCGCTGCTGGCCGCTGCCTTCACGGCGGCTGAAGTGGTGGTACCGCTGTTCGGGGACGTACTGCCGCGCGGCGCTTTTGTGCTGCTGGCCTTTGCCGCCAGCATCGGCGCGACCGTCGCGCGCATCGTGGCGCAGCCGGAGATGCACCGATGCCAACTACAACCCACCGCCTCTAAACCCGCGCCAGCAAAGGAAATGGCCTCGAGAACGCTCGCGTGGCCACCAG
>CAYPUS010000206.1:0-5878 GCA_964413815.1 uncultured Aquabacterium sp.
GGTTTCGAGTCACGGCCGTTCCGCGTGGAACCGCCGCCTTTTTTCTGTGCCATGGATCTGCTCCTTGGTGGCTGAAGTTAGACGTAACGCTTGAACAACAAGGCGCGAGATCAGGCGTTCACGGCGCTGATTTGCAGCTCGGTGAAGTTCTGACGGTGACCTTGGCGCTTCTGATAGTGCTTGCGACGGCGCATCTTGAAGATGCGGACCTTGTCGTGACGACCATGAGAAACAACAGTTGCTTTGACAGTTGCGCCAGCCACCAGGGGCGTGCCAACCTTGAGTTCTGCGCCGGAGCCGACTGCCAGAACCTGGTCGATCACGATCTCTTGGCCAACGTCCGCAGCAATCTGTTCTACTTTAATTTTTTCGCCAGCAGCAACCTTGTATTGCTTGCCACCGGTTTTTATGACCGCGTACATGTTGAGACCTTTCAAAGAAAAGAACTTCTCCGCCCTGAATTCACAAGGCGAAGCTCTCCACTTTAGCACGGTCTCTTTGTGAAGTAAAGGGCCGCTCGGGGCCCACCAGGCCGTCAGGCGCGGCGGAGGCGTCAGCACCGGCCACCCCAGTGCCTGCTCCAGCGCCCGCGCCGTCCGGCGCATCCGGCACATCGGGGCCCATGCCCCCTGCCCCGCCCTGCCCGCCGCCGGACTCCGCCCCCTTGCCCTGCCCCCAGCCGAAGAAGCGCGCCACTTCCTCACGCATGGCCAGGGCATCCGTGAAGCCCAGGTGAATGAGCTCGCGGGTGAAAGACGATTCGAACAGCAGGTAGCTGGCCAGGGCCGCGCCCCGCGCGCGCTTGCCGCGGCCGTAGACGCCGACGGCGCGCAGCATGGCCCGCACGGCCGGCGGCAGGGCCCAGAGGTGGCGGGCGGCGATGTCGTCGATGCGCTGGCTGGGCGCGATCACCAGGACATCGACCATGCGCAGTTGGGATTCAGCACGGGCCTGAGGGGTCAGCAGGCTGAGGGTGCGGTTGACGCGCTCCACCCGCTCGACATCGACCGCCAGCGCATCCAGGAAGATGCTGGACATGGCGTGGCCGGCGATCTGCGCCAGATTGGGGTACTCGACCACCGTGTCGCGCGGCACTTCCGGCTCCTGCATGCGGCCGGCACCCACCACCAGAACGCGGTCCGCCCCCAGGTGGATGGCCGGCGAGATGGGCGCGACCTGACGCATGGAGCCATCACCCAGGTAGTGCGGCCAGCCGTTGACCGACAGCTCCACCGCCGGAAAGATGAAGGGGATGGCCGCCGAGGCCAGCAGATGGTCGTAGCTCAGGCGATCCTGCACGCTCAGTCGCTGCGAACGCGTCCAGGGCTGGATGGGCCGGGCGCTGTCGAAGAAGGTGACGTGTTCGCCGCTGGTGTAGCTGGAGGCGGACACCGCGACGGCGTCCAGGTGGCCTTCGGCCAGCATCTGCGGGAGGCGGTCGAGCTTGAACAGCGTGGGCAGGAAGTCGTGCAGCGGCTCGTTGTTGAGCAGCGAGCGCGGACGCGCCCTGCGCCAGCGCGCCAGGGCCCAGCCCAGCGAGAACAGCGTCAGCCACTGCGCGCCGGTGCGGATCACGCCGAAGGAGTCCGAGCGGTAGACCTGCTCGGAGCGGAAATCGCGCCAGACCTCGACCATGGCGCGCACGGCGTAGTCATAGTGATCGGCCTGGCAGGCCAGCGCCATGCCATTGAGCGCGCCAGCGGAGGTGCCGCAGATGATCTGGAAAGGGTTGCCGCGCCGGCCTTCCCCGCACTCACGGCGGATCAGCTGGAGCGCCTGCAGCACACCAGCCTGGTAGGCGGCACGCGCGCCGCCGCCAGTCAGGATCAGGGCGGTCTTTCCGGGATGGCTCATGGCCGCTTGTATCGGTTGTTTTTGGCAGGAATTGAGGTCGATCAGGGTCTTTTGCGCATCAGCGTGGACTTGCCGAACAGGCTCTCGGCCAGGTCGACCACCAGCTCGGCCGTGCGGTTCTGGATGTCGCGCGCCGGGTTGAGCTCGACGATGTCCAGCGAGCCCAGTTGCCCCGTGTCGGCCAGCATCTCCATGCACAACTGCGCCTCGCGGTAAGTGGGGCCGCCGCGCACGGGCGTGCCCACACCGGGTGCGATGTCGGGGTCGAGGAAGTCGATGTCGAAGCTCAGGTGCAGGTGGGTGTGCTCGTCCACGTCCATCAGGGCCTGCTGCATGGTGGCGCGCATGCCGTGCTCGTCCAGGTAGCGCATGTCGTAGACCTCCAGGCCCTGTTCGTGCACGAACTGGCGCTCGTCGGCGTCGACGCTGCGGATGCCGATCATGCGGAAGTCCTGCGGGCGCATGGCCGCAGGGCCGCTGCTCGCCTCGGGGGCCCATTGGCCGGCCAGTCTCAACAACTCGGGATGGCCATGGCCGCACAGCACCGCCACCGGCATGCCGTGGATGTTGCCGCTGGGCGTGATCGCGCTGGTGTTGAAATCCGAGTGGGCATCGAGCCAGATCACCCTCAAGCGCTTGCCCTGGGCCCTGCAGTGCGCGGCCACGGCGCCGATCGAGCCGATGGCCAGGCTGTGGTCGCCACCCAGCATCATCGGGGCCTCGCCCGCCGCAAGGGCCTGGGCCACCTGCGCGAAGATGGCCTTGTTCCAGGACAGCACCTCGTCCAGGTGGCGGTAGCCGTTTTGCGGGGGCTGCCCCGGATTGGGCGCACCCTGGATGTTGCCGCCGTCGGTGACGGACAGGCCCAGGCGCGCGAGCGCATCGGGCAGCCCGGCCACACGCAGCGCGTCGGGGCCGAGCGAGGCGCCGCGCATGCTGGCGCCGATGTCAGTGGCCGCGCCGATCAGCCTGAGCCGGGTGATGGGCGCGTGGACGGCGGATGGGGTGGTCATGGCGCTGTCCTTTCAATCGGCTTGAAGCGGGTGCCGTCACCAGCCGCAGGCGGAGTCCGTGTCAGGACGGCCCAGGCCATAGACCTGCTGCAGGGTGTCCCAGGCCTCGGTGGCAGTTTCGACGAAGCGGAACAGGTTGACGTCGTCCGGGCTGATCATCCCCGTGTCGACCAGGTGATCGAAGTTGATCAGCTTGGTCCAGAAATCACGCCCGAACAGCAGGATGGGTCGCTTGCGGCACTTGCCCGTCTGGATCAGGGTGAGGGTCTCGAAGAGTTCATCGAGCGTGCCGAAGCCGCCGGGGAAGCACACCAGCGCCACCGAGCGCATCAGGAAGTGCATCTTGCGCAGCGCGAAGTAATGGAACTGGAAGCACAGGCGCGGCGTGATGTAGGGGTTGGGCTCCTGCTCGTGCGGCAGCACGATGTTCAGGCCGATGCTCTTGCCGCCGACCTCGTGGGCGCCACGGTTGCCCGCCTCCATCACGCCAGGGCCGCCGCCCGTCACCACGTAGATGGGGTTCTGCATGCGTGACGAGTTCTCGGTGACCAGGGCGGCGAAGGTCCGGGCCTCTTCGTAGAAGCGCGACATGTCGACGTGCCGCTGGGCCATGCGCACCGCCTGGTCCTTGGCGGCGCCATCGGGCAGGGCCTTGGCATCGGCCAGACGGGCCTGGGCCGCCTCGGCCGGCAGGATGCGCGCGCTGCCGAAGACGACGATGGTCGATTCGATGTTTTCTTCGCGCTGGATCAGCTCGGGCTTGAGCAGCTCCAGCTGCATGCGCACCGGCCGCAACTCGGGGTGCAAGAGGAAACCGGGATCGGCAAAGGCGAGGTCGTAGCTGCTGTCAGCGCCTGCGTACAGGGCCGGCTTGCTGGCGTTGCGTGCGTCCTGAACGGCAGTGGGGAAGTTGCGTTCCAGCAGTTCTTTGGGATTGTTCATGGTCTACGGTCCTGCTTGCATGCCGGCGCTGCCGGATGAGATGAAAGACAAAGAGCGGGCAGCGCCTGTTGGCAGTATGCAGCCGTCACCCCCCGGCTCAGCTGTGGAATAAGACCGCCCCTCATGGGGAGTTGTGAAATCACCGCACGGGCGGCGACCCATTGCCACACACCGGGCAGCCGGGCACGCGGGCGGCGCGCAGCTCGGTCCAGCGCCAATCCCGCCCATCGAGCATGAGCAAGCGCCCTGCCAGCGAAGTGTGGTTCGGCCATCGGGACTGCGGCGGCGACTGCAGCAGCAGCTTGATGGCCTCGCCCGCCTGCATCACGCCCATCATGCCGACCAGGGGCGCGAACACACCCAGGGTCGCGCAGCGCGTTTCTTCCGGCGGCGCGTCGGGCGGGAACAGGCAGGCGTAACAGGGGCTGGCCGGCTCGCGCGGATCGAAGACGCTGATCTGGCCGTCGAAGCGCAGTGCCGAGGCCGACACCAGCGGCACGCCTGCGGCGTGGCAGGCGCGGTTGATCAGTTGGCGAATGGCGAAGTGGTCGGTGCAGTCGAGCACCACCTGGGCCTGCGGCACCCATTCACGCAGCAAGGCCTCGTCAGCCGCCTGCGGCAGGGTTTGGACCTGCACACCCGGGTTGAGCTGACCCATGGCCTCGGCCGCCGAATGCACCTTGGCCTGACCGATGCGCGCGGTGGTGTGCGCGATCTGGCGCTGAAGATTGGTGAGGTCGACCGCATCCGGGTCGACGACGGTGATGCGGCCCACGCCGCTGGCGGCCAGGTACATCAGCGCCGGGGCGCCCAGACCGCCTGCCCCGATGACCAGGGCGTGCGAAGCCAGCAGCTGGTCCTGCGCCGCTTCCGACCACTCGTCCAGCAGGAGGTGGCGGCTGTAGCGCAGGCGCTGTGCGTCGTCCATCTACGGGGTTCAGCCGGCGGGGTTCAGCGCGCGGAGACCGCGGCGCGCAGTCCGGGCGGCAAGCACCGCCCGACACGCGCCGCTCACCACGCTCACTGGGCCTGGGTGTCTTCGGGCTTGCGCTCGGTCATCGTCTTGGAGACGACCACGTCCTTGCCCTTGAGCTTGTTGAGGGCCTGCTGCAGGGGGAAGTCCTCTTCGGAGCCGAATTCGGGCAGGGGCTTGGGGGCCTCGCCGTTCTTCTTGGCCGCGGCGGAAGCCTCTTCCAGCTTCTTCATCGCCTCTTCACGGGCCTTCTCGCGCGCAGGGTCCTTCTCTTCCTTTTCCTTGCCGTTGGCGATGTGCTTTTCCAGGTCGGCTTCGCGCACACGCAGCGCCGCGTAGACGTTGCCCTCTGCGCTCTCGTCGATCATGATGTCCGGCACGATGCCCTTGGCCTGGATGGAGCGGCCGCTGGGGGTGTAGTAGCGTGCGGTGGTGATCTTGAGCGCGGTGTCGGCCGTCAGCTGGCGCACGGTCTGAACCGAGCCCTTGCCGAAGGTCTGGCCGCCCATGATGACGGCGCGCTTGTGGTCTTGCAGCGCGCCCGAGACGATCTCGCTGGCCGAGGCCGAGCCCTCGTTGACCAGCACCACCAGCGGCACGGTCTTGAGTGCGGCAGGCAGCTTGGACAGCGGGTCGGCGCCGAAGCGGCGCGAATAGTCTTCGGAACGGGCCTTGAAGCTTTGCTTCGACTCGGCCAGCTGGCCGTTGGTCGACACGACAACGACGTCCTTGGGCAGGAAGGCGGCCGACACGGCGATCGCGCCTTCGAGCAGGCCGCCCGGGTCATTGCGCAGGTCCAGCACCAGGCCCTTGAGCTTGGGGTCGTCCTTGTAGAGGGCGTTGACCTTGGCGACGAAATCTTCGACGGTGCGGTCCTGGAACTGGGTGATGCGCACCCAGCCATAGCCCGGCTCGACCAGTTTGGCGCGCACGCTCTGCACGCGGATTTCCTCGCGCACGATGGTCACGGGGAAGCTGCGGTTCTCGGTCTTGCGGAAGATGGTCAGGATGACCTTGGTGTTGGGCTCGCCGCGCATGCGCTTGACGGCCTGGTCCATGGTCAGACCCTTGACGAAGGTGTCGTCGATCTTGGTGA
>CAYPUS010000207.1:0-5798 GCA_964413815.1 uncultured Aquabacterium sp.
CTATGGCGCGAAGTTCGAGCTGACCCCGCGTGAGAAGGGCATGAAGGGCTCGATCGCCCGCGCGCAGGAGTTGGCCGCCGAGATCCCTGGCTCATGGATCCCGCAGCAGTTCGAGAACCCCTCGAACATCGCCGTGCACGAACGCACCACCGCCCAGGAGATCCTGCGCGACTTCCCCGAAGGCCTGGATGTGCTGATCACCGGCGTGGGCACGGGCGGCCACATCACCGCCTGCGCGCGCGTGCTCAAGGCCGCATGGCCCAAGCTGAAGGTCTTTGCCGTCGAGCCCAAGGCCTCGCCGGTGATCTCGGGTGGCCAGCCTGGCCCTCACCCCATCCAGGGCATCGGCGCGGGCTTCATCCCGGCCAACCTGCAGACCGATCTGCTCGACGGCGTGATCCAGGTCGATGCCGAAGACGCGCGCGAGTACGCCCGCCGTGCGGCCGCCCAGGAAGGGATGCTGGTGGGGATTTCTTCCGGCGCCACGCTCAACGCCATCGCCCAGAAGCTCAGCGAGCTGCCGGCCGGTTCGCGCGTGCTGGGCTTTTGCTATGACACCGGCGAGCGCTACCTCTCGGTGGAAGGCTTCCTGCCGGCCTGATCCGCATCGGATCCCGCTTGACCTGGCCTCCTCCGCAATTGGCCGAGGGGGCCCAGGCCAGCAGCGCCGCTGGCGGCGCCAGCGTGTCAGGTGCAGGCTCAACGCATGCGCCAGTGCAGGGTCTCGCCGCCACGCAGGGGCTTGATCTGCGTCTCACCGAAAGGCAAGGTCTCGGGCACGACCCATTCTTCGCGCACCAGCGTGATCTGGTCGGTGTTGCGCGGCAGCCCGTAGTAATCGGGGCCGTGGAAGCTGGCGAAGGCCTCCAGCTTGTCCAGACTGCCGGCCGCCTCGAAGGCCTCGGCATACAGCTCGATGGCGCAAGGCGCGGTGTAGCAGCCGGCGCAACCCGATGCGTGCTCCTTCAAATGCGAGGCATGCGGGGCGCTGTCGGTGCCCAGGAAGAACTTTTCCGAACCGCTGGTGGCCGCCTGCACCAGGGCCACGCGGTGCTCCTCGCGCTTGAGGATGGGCAGGCAGTAATAGTGCGGGCGCACGCCGCCCATGAAGATGGCGTTGCGGTTGTAGAGCAGGTGCTGCGGCGTGATGGTCGCGCCCACGAAGCGGTCGGCGGCCATCACATACTGCGCCGCTTCCTTGGTCGTGATGTGCTCGAACACGATCTTGAGCTCGGGGAAATCGCGGCGCAGCGGAATCAGCTTGTCGTCGATGAAAGCCTTTTCGCGGTCGAACACATCGACCTCGCTGTCGGTGACCTCGCCATGCACGCACAGCACCAGGCCTTCGCGCTGCATGGCTTCGAGTGCCTTGTAGGTCTTGCGCAGGTCGGTCACGCCCGCGTCGCTGTTCGTGGTGGCGCCAGCCGGGTAAAGCTTGAAGGCCACCGCACCCATGGCCTTGGCACGCGCCACTTCCTCGGCCGAGGTGTTGTCGGTCAGGTAGATCACCATCAGGGGCTCGAAGGCCATGCCCTCGGGCACGGCCGCGCGGATGCGCTCACGGTAGCCCTTGGCCTGCTCGGCCGTGGTCACCGGCGGGCGCAAATTGGGCATCACGATGGCGCGGGCGAACTGCCTGGCGGTGGCCGGCACCACGGAAGCCATCGCGGCCCCGTCGCGCACATGCAGGTGCCAGTCATCGGGGCGGGTCAGAACCAGGGTGGCGGGTGCGGAAGCGGACATGGCTGAACAGATCTCAACTGGAAAGACCGGATTTTCTCACCTCTGCCAGTCCCGCACGCCTGCTGCGGCCCACGCCTCACCTTAGGGAGGGCGCCCCACAGCCTAGGGCCCCTGTTCTAGGCCCGAAGGCAGGCTGCGGCCCCCACCCTTAGGGGCAAGGCCGGCAGCTCCTAGGGGCCTGCGCTTGTGGGCCCCAGGGGCCTTGCCTAGTCTGCGTTGCGAGCCGGCCCATTCCCGGGCCGGTGAACTCGCACCGCGTGTCGTGCTGAAGGCATGCGAGACAGCGCGAGATCCCTTTGGCCCGATGGCCCTTTCTGGAGGTGAGCCATGATTTCCTTGAACCCGATGAGGCCTGCCTGGGCAGGCGCCGCTCTGATGGCGGCGCTGCTGGGGCTGGCCCAGACCGCCACGGCGCAGACCGCCCCCGCCGGCGTGCGCATCGAACCCGTGTCCATCACGCCCAGCGAAACCGTGCTGCGCGTGGTCGTCGCCCCGCCGCAGTTGGACAAGGTCGAGACCCCGTCCGGCGTCTTCCACCGCTTCTCGCAGCGCGGCGCCTACGGCGCCGTCGGCGTCGACCGCGGCGAGATCGGCCAGCCCGAAATCCCGGTGGCCGGCTTCTCGCTGGCCTTGCCTGTCGATGGCAAGGACAGCAGTGTCAACATCGAACCCGAAGGCGAGATCCAGCGCCTGCCGGCCCGCCTGTACCCCATCCAAAGGCCTGAAGCCAACCGCACAGGCGACCGGTCCGAGCCCAAGTTCGAGTTCAACCCCGACGTCTGGTTCAAGGGCGTCAAGCGCCCGGGCCAGCCTCTGGGCGAACAAGCCGTCTTCCGCGGCGATGCGCATGTCCAGGGCTTCCGGCTGTCGCCCTATGGCTATGAGCCCTCGCAGGAGCTGATCACCTACTACCCCCGCTACCTGATCACCATCAAGCACCCTGGCCAGTGCTTCCGCTTCGACCGCCTGCAGCTGCGCGGGGTGCTGGGCACCACGCAAAAGGCTGGCTTCGACCGCATCGACCAGCGCATCGAGCAACTGCCCCTGCCGGCCATTCAGTTCACGGTCAACAAGGATCTGGTCCTCAAACTGGCCTGCCCGCCCAACATCGTCATCAACCCGGCCATCTTCGGGGCGCGCTTCCTGATCGTGACGCACCCGAACTTCCTGGCCGCGGCCAATACCTTGCGCACGCACAAGCAGGCGCTGGGCATCTCGACGCGCGTGGTCACCACCAGCCAGATCACCGGCGCCGGCCCGGCCGCCACCGATGCGCAGATCCGCAACTGGATCGCCAACTACTACAACACGCACCTGATCCGCCCGCGCTGGGTGCTGTTCCTGGGCGATGCGGAGTACGTTCCCACCCATTACGACCAGGTCAACATCTGGGACTCGGCCCGCAATGCCGGAGACATCTGGTACGGCCAGTTCCTGCCAGGCGCCACGGCCACGACCATCCCGCCCTTCGGCATCGGCCGCATGCCCGTGGACACGCTGGCGCAGGCCAACACCATCGTCTCCAAGGTGGTCGCCTTCGAGAACTTTCCGCCGCCCAACTCCCTGTTCCTGCAGGACTTCTACAGCCGCCTGACCTTCGCCTCGTACTTCCAGAGCTCGGGCACGACCGATGCGCGCTGGTTCGTCGAAACCTCGGAGATCGCGCGTGACCATGCCGTCGGCCTGGGTTACAGCGTCGCGCGTCTGTACTGGGCCTCGGCCAGCTCCGACCCCCGCTTCTACAACAGTGGCGCGGCCATTCCAGCCGCCCTGCGCAAGCCCGGCTTCGCCTGGGACGCGGACCGCAACGACATCGCCGACCGCATCAACCAGGGCTCGGCGCTGGTCTACCACCGCGACCATGGCTGGTGGGATGGCTGGGGTGACCCCTCGTTCAGCACCTTCGATCTGGGCCTGGTGTCGGTCACCAACAACCGCTATCCGGTGGTCTTCAGCATCAACTGCGCCAGCGGGGTCTTCGACAACGAGACGGTGGACCTGCCCGCCAACCGCGTGGGCGCAGGCTACGGCATGTCCACCACGACGGCCTACTGGGCGGAATCCTTCCTGCGCAAGTCGGACGGCGCGCTGGCCATCATCGGCGACTCGCGCTCCAGCAGCACGACGGACAACAACCACCTCACCCTGGGGCTGTTCGATGGCGTGTTCCCGGGCCTGATCGGCACCTTCGGCGGCGGCACCCCCGTGCAGCGCCTGGGTGACCTGCTCAACTACGCCAAGACCTACCTCAGCGACGTGGCCAGCGGTGCGCAAGCCAATCGGCATCCGCTCAACAGCGGTGGCACCCGCCCGGGCATCGTGGACCTGCGCCAGGAGCTCAACATCTACAACCTGCTGGGCGACCCCACGGTGAAGCTGCGTGTGTCGCCGCCGATCCGCATCTCCCTGCCAACGGTGCTGCTGCAAGGCAACATCGCGCGGATCAAGGTGCCCTGGGAGGTTTGCCCCAACTGCCCGCAGCCGGAGTGGATCACGGCCATCGCCATTGACCCGCTCACCGGCGCGGTGCTGGGCCGAGGTCTGGTCGATCAGAAGGGCGATGGCGAGATTGACCTGGGCGATTTCCGGGGCAAGAATGTGCTGGTGCGTGTGGCGTCACCAGACGGCTCCACCCAGCAGGCAGCCGCGATCGAAACCGATGGCGATGGTGATGGCATCCCCGACAGCCGAGACAACTGCGTGGCCGTGCCCAACAAGAGCCAGACCGACACTGACGGTGACGGCTTCGGCAATGCCTGCGACGGCGACCTGAACAACGATGGTTTCGTCAACGCACTGGATCTCTCGGCCATGCGCAATCACTTCGGCAAGCGCGGCGTGGCGGGGGACATCAATGGCGATGGCATCGTCAACTCGCTGGACGTGGGGCTGTTCTCCAAGCTCTTCGGCAAGGCCCCTGGCCCTTCCGCAGTGCATCTGCCCACAACTGACGCACGCTGATCGCATCGGCATCACCTGAAGGGCTCATCCGCTTGCTTGCTTGCGCGAGTCCTTCAGGCCCATCGTCGCAGTCTCATCAAACAGGAGCGCTTCATCATGACTTTAAAAGGTCCCCTCATCGCCGCCGCATGGCTCATCGCCGTGGGCGCGGCGCAGGCACAGTCGGTTTCCGTGGTCGCCTCTCACACCGACACCCAGTTGAACGAGAGCTTCAGTGTCGACATCCAAGGCAGCGGCTTCGTCGACCAGATCTTCGGCGGCGGCTACAACATCGCCTTCGACCCCAGCGTGCTGCAGCTGGAAGCGATCGTGATCCCGCCATCCTGGGAGTTCGCGACCTCGCCCGGCACGCTCGACGCCGCGGCCGGCACGGTGACGGACGTGTTCTTCAACACCTTCGTCGCGCCTGTGGCGGGTGACTTCCTGACCGCCACACTGACCTTCAGGGCCATCGGCACCGGCACCTCGGACATCACATTGAGCGCCTCGGACAGCTTCCCCTTCGGCAATGAGTTCGGCGAAGCCGTGGCGGTCGCGTTCAACGGCGGCACGGTCACGGCCGTGCCGGAGCCCGGGGCCATCGGCTTGTTGCTGGCGGGCCTGGCCAGCCTCGGCTGGGGGGTGCGCCGCCGCCAGCTGTGAGCCGTTTCTTTCCAAGCAGAAGGCCCCCCTTGCCAGCGAGGGGGGCCTTCTTTCATTCCACAACCCACCTGAAAGGTCTATATCGAAGCTCCCCATAGGGCTTCCCCCCGAATGGCGCCGATGAACAAGCCCGGCGCATCCAGGGCAAATACATACTGCGCGGCAAGGCAAAGAATCGCCGGCATCGAAGCCGTCCCACGGCCTCGAGACACTCGGCACACAACGCACAAAGGACAGACACATGATCACGCGCAGACAGACCTTGGCCTCCCTGGCCCTGGGCCTCATGACCCTGGGCACCGCTTCGCAGGCCGTCACCCTGGCCGACCTTCAGAAGGACGGCCCCTACACCATCACCTCGACCCGCATCACGCCCAACGGCTTCGGCAACGGCACCCTGCACATCCCCAACAGCGGCGGCCCCTTCGCGCTGGTGGCGGTGATCCCCGGCT
>CAYPUS010000208.1:0-676 GCA_964413815.1 uncultured Aquabacterium sp.
TGCAACTGGACGAAGTGCGCTGGGTGCCGGTGGGTCAGCCCTGGCAGAAGGCGCGCCAGCTGGCGCCCGCGACAGACCGCGTCGAGATGGTGCGCCTGGCCACGGCCCATGAACCGCGCTTCGTGGTCGACACCATCGAGGTCGACCGGCCCGGGCCGTCCTACACCCTGGACACCTTCGAGGCCTTGCAGGGCCAGGCCCGGTCTCATAACCGGCCGACCGAGTGGTTCCTGATCATCGGCCAGGACCAGCTCGCCAACCTGCCGACCTGGCATGGCTGGCAGACCCTGGTGCAGGGGCTGACGCTGGCCGTGGCCCGTCGTGGCAGCGCGACACCGGTGCCACCGCCCGAGTTGCGGGCCATGGCCTGCCGCATGGCGACACTGCCCATGCCCGCGCTGACCATCTCGTCAACCGAAATCCGTGCCCGCGTGTCGGGCGGCGGCGATCCGATGGACCTGGCACCCGACATGGTGCCAAAGGCCGTCGCACGCTATATTGCTAACCATCAACTCTACGCCGCAGGGCGCCACCCGCTGAATGGACATCCGTAAACTGCAACGCGCCATCGTCGATGGTCTGGAAGACGTGAAGGCACAGGACATCGCCGTCTTCAACACCGAGCACCTCTCGCCGCTCTTCGAACGCGTGATCATCGCCTCGGACACGTCCAACC
>CAYPUS010000208.1:686-4802 GCA_964413815.1 uncultured Aquabacterium sp.
GGCGAGTGGATCATCGTGCACTGCGCCGCGGCGGTGGTGCACATCATGCAGCCGGCCATCCGCCAGTACTACCAGCTCGAAGAGATCTGGGGCGAGAAGCCGGTGGCGATGACACCCAAGGCCGCCAAGAAGGGCCTGGTGAAGGCATCCGAGCCCGATGACGGCCAGGCGACCGAGGCCAAAGCCGTCAAGCCCAAGAAGGTGGCTGGCAAGACCACGGCCGCCCAGAAGGCCGCCACGACCACGCCGACCCGTCAAGTTTCAGGCAAGGCTGCTGGCAAGGTGGCCACCAAGAAGGCGCCCGCCACCTCCGCCGCCAAGCCTGTGGCCGCGAAGAAGGCCGCTGCGGCCAAGAAGCCGGCTGCCAAGAAGGTGGCCGTCAAGACCGTGGCCGTGAAGAAGGTCGCGGCCAAGAAGGCCTCTTCCGTCACCAAGACCATCAAGGTCAATGTGCCGGAGAAGAAGTCGCCGGCCCGCAAGGTCGCCGCCAAGAAGGTGGCGGTCAAGAAGGTGGCAGCCAAGAAAGTTGCTGCCAAGAAGGTCGCGGCCAAAAAGGCGCCTGCCAAGCGCACCCGTTGAACCTTGGGCGGCTGAACGCGCGCGGCATCAACGGATCCGAGAGACAGAGAAAGCAGGGCCATGAAGCTCACTGTGGTGACCATTGGCCACCGCCTGCCCGATTGGGCCAATGTCGCGTGCGAGGACTACCTCAAGCGCTTCCCGCCGGACTGGAAAGTCGAGGTCAAGGCCCTCAAGGCCGAGCCACGGGAAGGCAAGCCCGTGGCCGCGATCATGCAGGCCGAGGCCGCCCGCATGGAAGCGGCGATGGACAAGGGCGTGCGCCGCGTCATCCTCGATGAGCGGGGCACGCGCCTGACCAGCGTGCAACTGGCCGAGCGCACCGAGGCCTGGTTGCACGACGGGCG
Organism: uncultured Aquabacterium sp.; assembly: GCA_964413815.1. Taxonomy (GTDB): domain Bacteria; phylum Pseudomonadota; class Gammaproteobacteria; order Burkholderiales; family Burkholderiaceae_C; genus Aquabacterium. The sequence continues at coordinate 1,613 of CAYPUS010000208.1, forward strand.
GGACGTCGCCCTGATCATCGGCGGGGCCGACGGCATCGATCCCGCGCTGAAGAAGACGGCCGACGAGGCGATCCGCCTGTCGGACATGACCTTGCCGCACGCCTTGGCACGTGTCCTGCTGCTCGAGCAGCTCTACCGGGCCTGGTCGCTGCGCCACAACCATCCCTATCACCGTGCCTAGCCAGTTCAAGCCCTCGTCGCTGACGGCTGCCTGGTGCCTCATCGGCGTGTGGGTGCTGTGCCATGGCGCGCTCAAGTTCTTCATGCCCGCCGCGCTCGACATGGACAGCGCCGAGCAGGTGTACTTCGCGCAGTCGTGGCAGATGGGCTATGGCACGCGCCAGCCGCCGCTCTACACCTGGCTGCTGCTGGCCTTCAAACCTGAGGGCGCCTCCTGGCCTCTGGTGCTGGAGCTGGCCCGCTATGCCTGCCTGCTGCTGTGGCTGGGCGGGGTGCAGATGCTGGCGCGGGTCTGCGGCGCGCATGCGGCCGTGCAGGCGCGCACCCTCTTGCTGCACCTGGGCCTGATGCTGGTGATGTGGCGGGTGCATGACAGCCTCACGCACACGGTGCTGGCGGCCTGCCTCACGGTGTGGGCCTCTGTTGCGCTCGTCAGGGCCTTGGAGCGGCCGGCGTGGTGGCTGCTGGTGGGCCTGCTTGGGGCGCTGGCCTGTCTGGCCAAGTTGAATGGTGCCGTGTGGTGCGCAGCCAGTTTCGTGGCCGCCTGGGCGGTCATCCTCCTGGGCAAGACAGGCCAGAGCGATGGGCCAAGTGGCCGGGACGCTTCACCATCGCCCATGGCCCATCTGGGCTGGATGCTCGCGGCCCTGCTTGTGTTCGCGGCCGTGATGGCGCCTTATGGGCAGTGGTGGCTGTCGCGGCCGAGCTCGGCCGAGATGGCGCGCCGTGTCGTGCTCTCCGACGACGGGCTGCCTTTCTGGTGGCCGGTGGTGGAGGTGGCACTCGGCTCGCTGGAGTACACCTTGCTGGGCCCTTTCCTGATTGCCTTGGTGGCCTGGCGTCTGCGCCCGCAGGTGGCCAACGGGCTGGCCACGCCGGGCATGCGCTGGCTGCAGTGGCAAACCGCTGTGGCGCTGGTTTTGCTGGTTGCCATGCTGATCGGCATGCAGGGCTCGCACTTCACGCCGCGTTGGGTCTGGCCCGTGGCGCCGGGGTTGACAGTCTGGCTGTGCGTCTGGGCCTTGCAGCGCATCGACGCGCGAACCGATGGCCGTGGCCACAAGGCGGCACAGGTGCTGTGCACCTTGCTGCCGCTGCTGGCGATCTTGCTGACAGCCGTGCGTGTGTGGGAGCCGGCCCACAACGCCAAACGCTGCACGAACTGCTGGACGGATCGCCCCGCCCAGGCCTTGTCAGTGGCGCTGCATGCGCAGCATGGGCCTGGCCCGCTGCGCATCATCACGGGCGACGACCACCTGGGCGGCATCCTCTTTCAGGCCGACAGCCGCGACAAGGCCTGGACATCGCACTCCACCGATCTGCCCCCGCCGCAGGGCTTCGCGGCCAGCGGGAGCATGCCCTGTGTGGCCGCCTGGCTGGACATGGATCAGGCCAAGCCTGCCCCCGCCAAACTGCGCGCGGTCGTGGGGCAGGATGCCGCGATGGATGCGCCGCATGCCGTGTCAATGCCCGTGGCGCGCGCCCCGCAACGGCATTTCTGGCTGAGCTCCGTGGCCCTGCCCGCGGCCGTGTGCGACCGCGCGCCGCGCTGAGCCCGGCGCCGCGTCGTCCTCGTGTAACGCCCTCTTTGTGGCAGACACGGCAGGGCGGGCTTGCCGTAGGATGCGGGACATGACACTGCCCGCCTTCTCCACCAACAGCCCCTGGCTCTACCTGGCTTCGCAAAGCCCGCGCCGCAGCCAGTTGCTTGACCAACTCGGCGTGCGGCACGAGTTGCTGCTGCCCGACCCCGACGAAGACGCGGAGGCCCTGGAGCACGAGCGCGCCGGCGAGTCGCCCGAGGCCTATGTCCAGCGCGTCACCCTGGCCAAGTGGGAGGCCGCCGTGCAGCGACGCACCCGGCGGGCGGCACGAGGCGGCTGGGCCGACGCGCCCATCCTGTGCGCCGACACCACCGTGGCGCTGGGCGATGACATCCTGGGCAAGCCGCGTGATGCGGCCCATGCCGCGCAGATGCTGTCGCGCCTGTCCGGGCAGACGCACCGTGTGCTCACCGCCGTGGTCGTCAACGGGCAACTGCGCTTGAGCACCTCCCATGTGCAATGGCGCGTCGTGGGCGCCGACGAGATCGAGCGGTATGTGGCCACGGGCGAGCCGCTGGGCAAGGCTGGCGCCTATGCGATCCAGGGCCGCTCCGGCGCCTGGACGCGGCACATCGACGGCAGCTACAGCGGCATCATGGGCCTGCCCCTGTACGAAACCGCCGAGCTGCTCAAGCCGCTGGGGTGGCAGTTCTGAGATGGCGGTGCCCAATGCCTCATCGGTGAGCGTGCTGCTGGCCGGCGGCACCGGCCTGGTCGGGCGCCAGGCGCTGGTGCAACTGCTCGGCGACTCCTGGGTGCGTGAAGTGCGCGTGCTGGTGCGCCGGGAGATGAGCCCCGAGCAGTTGTTGGGCAAGGACCTCGCCGCCATCCAGCCGCCACAAAGCCTGGACAAGTTGCGGATCTGCGTCACGAACTTTGAGCGGCTGGAGGCGCGCACCGACTGGTTTGCCGTTGACTGGGTCTTGTGCGCCTTGGGCAGCACCATCGCCCGCGCTGGCTCGCAGGCCGCCTTCCGGCAGGTCGATTTCGGCTACCCCTTGCAGATTGCGCAACTGGCCAAGGCGCAAGGCGCCCGGTGCTTCATGCTGGTCAGCGCTCTTGGCGCCAATGCCCGCTCGCGCGTGTTCTACAGCCGCGTCAAGGGCGAGCTGGAGGAGGCCGTGCGCGAGATCGACTTCGAACACCTGGCCATCGCCCGGCCTTCGCTGCTGGCCGGCGAGCGCGCCGAGTTCAGGCTGGGCGAGCGCCTGGGCTTGCTGCTGGGCCCCTTGATGCCTGATCGCTACAAGCCGGTCCAGGCACAGCACGTGGCCGCTGGCCTCATTGCCTCGGCCAAGAGCGGGGCCCCCGGATGTCGGGTGATCGACAACGTGGCCCTGCGCTGCATGCGGTAAATTGGGCGCATGCCCACCTCACAAGACATCCTCATCAACTGGACCCCTCAG
>CAYPUS010000208.1:4812-5795 GCA_964413815.1 uncultured Aquabacterium sp.
CGTCGAACGCACGCTGGAGCGGGGCCTGGTCGGCAACATCTATGCGGGCAAGGTGGTGCGTGTGCTGCCGGGCATGCAGTCGGCCTTCATCGATATCGGCCTGGAACGCGCCGCCTTCCTGCATGTGGCCGATCTGCACCGCGAAGACAGCAACGGCAACGGCCGGGGCCACCGCGGCGACACCCAGACGCCCATCGAAAAACGCGTGCACGAAGGCCAGACCCTGATGGTGCAGGTCATCAAGGACCCCATCGGCACGAAGGGCGCACGGCTGTCTTCGCAGATCAGCGTGGCCGGGCGCCTGCTCGTCTTCCTGCCGCAGGATGACCACCTGGGCATCTCTCAAAAGATTGGCTCGCCCGAGCTGCGCGACCAGTTGCGCGCACGCATGCTCAGCCTGCTGGGCGATGCCGACAACCGCGAAGGGCGCACGCGCTCGGGCGGCTTCATCCTGCGCACCAACGCCGAAGACGCCAGCGACGAAGAGCTGGCCCTGGACATCGCCTACCTGCGCAAGACCTGGACGACCATCCGCGAGCACGGCATGAAGGCCGCGCCCGGCACCCTGCTGTACCAGGACCTGAGCCTGACCCAGCGCGTGCTGCGCGACCTGGTTGGCGAGCAGGTGGTCACCATCCGCATCGATTCGCAGATCCAGTACGAAGCGCTGCGCGCTTTTGGGAGTGAGTTCACGCCCTCCGCGGTGGACCGCCTGCAGCACTACAAGGGCGAGCGGCCCATCTTCGATCTCTACAACATCGACACCGAGGTCGAGCGCGCACTGGCCCGCAGGGTCGACTTGAAGTCGGGCGGCTACCTGATCATCGACCAGACCGAGGCGATGACCACCATCGACGTCAACACCGGGGGCTATGTCGGCGCACGCAATTTCGATGACACGATCTTCAAGACCAACCTGGAGGCGGCGCAGGCCATCGCGCGGCAGTTGCGGCTGCGCAACCTGGGCGGGATCATCATCATCG
>CAYPUS010000209.1:0-4357 GCA_964413815.1 uncultured Aquabacterium sp.
TGCCCTTGTGGACCAGGGTCACGCTGGGCTTGTCATTGTCGATGGCGTACTGCAGGGCCTTGCGCACCAGGCGCTCGGTGCCCTCGCGCGAGACGGGCTTGATGCCGATGCCGGAGGTTTCGGGGAAGCGGATCTTCTTGACGCCGAACTCGGTCTGCAGGAAAGAGATCAGCTTCTTGGCCTTGTCGCTCTCGGCTTCGAATTCGATGCCGGCGTAGATGTCTTCCGAGTTCTCACGGAAGATGACCATGTCGGTCTTCTCGGGTTCCTTGACCGGGGAAGGCACGCCCTTGAAGTAGCGAACGGGACGCAGGCAGACGTAGAGGTCCAGCTCTTGGCGCAGCGCGACATTGAGGGAGCGGATGCCGCCGCCAACGGGCGTGGTCAGCGGGCCCTTGATGGAGACGACGTAGTCCTTCAGGACCTTGAGGGTCTCTTCGGGCAGCCAGACGTCGGGGCCGTAGACGCGCGTGGACTTCTCACCGGCGTAGATCTCCATCCAGTGGAACTTGCGCTGGCCGCCGTAGGACTTTTCCACCGCGGCGTCGACCACCTTGATCATCACGGGCGTGATGTCGAAACCGGTTCCGTCGCCCTCGATGTAGGGGATGATGGGGTGATGGGGCACGTTGAGCGAGAAGTCCGGGTTGACCGTGATCTTCTGCCCACCTTCGGGCACCTTAATGTGTTGGTACATGTTGTGGTCTCCGCGTTTGGCGATTCCGTAAGAACGATGCCATGGATGTCGGCAAGGTGGCTTTGATTCTACGCGAGTGCTCGGGGCCGGTCCCCTGATGAGCGCGTGTTTGACGGCATCGGTTGCCTTTTCGCCGCGCCCGTTCGCCGGACGTGCGCATTCATGCACACCAAATCTGCCACTGAGCCCACAGCTGGTGATACAAGGCCCAGCCTGCCATCCCGGCAAGCATCAGGCCAGAAGCGCGCACGGCCCATCTTGGGTCGAACTGGACGGCTGCAGGCAAAACCGGCGCGGCAGTTGTTGCGGCAGTTGTTGCGGCAGGCGGCGCGCATGTGGAGGCGCCCGGCGCAGCGGCGCCGGCTGCGCCATCACCCACACGATCAGACGAGCGCGACGCCACCGCGATCCAGGTGACGGGCACGCCCTGCTGCGGTGCACCCGCCTGCGTGGGCACCGCCAGTGTGGCAGGGGCGACTGGCTGAGACGCGTCCTTCGCAGCGAAACGGGACAGGCGCCGCAACACATAGGGCGCCGCCCAGACGCCGAAAGCCCCCGGGATGGCAAAGGCCAGCATGACCAGCGCCCCGCCCCAGGCATGCGGCGCCAGCACGGCGACCATCAGGGCGGCATAGAGCAGGCCGCACGGCATGAGCACCCAGGCCATGCCGGCCAGCAAGGGCACGAAGGGACGCGCGGCGCCTGGCAGCGGCCGGGCCGACAAGGTGGCGCGGGCCCGCCGGTAAAGGTCCATGGCGCTGTTGTTGACGGCGGTGGGCATCTGCCCCGAGCGCAGCAGGTACAGGCCCAGCAGCACGGCCGCGGCCAGCAGCATCATCCACAGCGGTTGAATGAAGGCGATCTGGCGGCCCCACGCGGCCACTGTGCCGGCGCTCAGGGCCGCGATGGCGCCCAGAAGGGCATAAGCCAGGCAGCGCCCGACCAGGCTGGGCCAGGGCAAGCCACGCGGAAGCGCCAGGGCGCAAGGCGCGCCGCACATGGCGGCGCAGTGGGGAATGCCGCCCAGACCCATCAGGAAGGCGGTCAGGATCAGGCCCGACAGCATGCGCGCTCCGCGGTGAAAGGCGGGAAGGACAAGAAGGCCTCAAATGATGCGGGAGAAGCGCTCGACCGCCTTGTCGGCCTGAAGATGCTTGTCGAACACCATGGCAATGGCGCGCACGAAATACCAGCCAAGGGCCGTAACCCGAACACCGTCTGACTCCAATTGCACCAGCCCCGACTCCACGAGCGGCTCCAGCTGACGCAGTTCCGAGGCGAAGTATTGCCTGAAATCAATAAGATAGGCGAGCTCAATGGATTCGATGTCCACCCTGCCCTGGCACATCACGGCCATGATGACCGCGCGGCGCACCAGGTCATCGCGGTTGAGGATCATGCCGCGCACGACGGGAAACTCGCGGCGGCGCAGCGCGTCGTAGTACTCGTCGAGCGTCTTGGCATTCTGGGAGTAATGCGAGCCGACCCGCCCGATGGCCGAGACCCCCAGGCCGATCAGGTCGCTGTCCGGGTGGGTGCTGTAGCCCTGGAAGTTGCGGTGCAGGCGCCCCTGCCGCCGGGCGATCGCCAGGCTGTCGTGCTGGCGGGCGAAGTGGTCCATGCCGATGTAGTCGTAGCCGCCGGCGCCGAAGGCGTCGATCGCCATGGAGAGCATCGAGAGTTTGTCGTCGGCCTTGGGCAGGGCCGCGGCGTCGATCCGGCGCTGGGGCTTGAAGCGTTGGGGGAGGTGCGCGTAGGCGTACAGGGCGATGCGGTCGGGCGCGAGCGCCAGCACCTGGGTCAGCGTGCGCTGGAAGCTTTGCAGGGTCTGCTTGGGCAGACCGTAGATCAGGTCCATGTTGATGGATTCAAAGCCCTCCTTACGGGCGGCGGCCATGAGTTCGGCCACCTGCTCATAAGGCTGCACGCGGTGCACCGCCTGCTGGACCTCGGGATCGAAGTCCTGCACACCGAAGCTCAGGCGGTTCAGGCCCATGGCGGCCAGGCGCTTGAGGCGCTGGGCATCGATGGTGCGCGGGTCGATCTCGATGGCGTACTCGCCGCCGGGCACGAAGCGGAAGGCCGATTGCAGCTTGCCCAGAAGGCCTTCCAGCTGGTCATCCGTCAGGAAGGTGGGCGTGCCGCCGCCGAAGTGCAGCTGGGACACGGGGTGGCCGCGGCCGAGTTGATCGACCACCATGTCGATCTCGGTGTGCAGCGCCTGGAGGTATTCCACGGCCCGCTCATGGTGCTTGGTGATCACCTTGTTACAGGCGCAGTAGTAGCAGACCGACTCGCAAAACGGGATGTGGATGTAGATGGACAGCGGCGTGGCGCCACCCACCACCGCCCCGCCGCCTTCGGCCCGCTGCTGCAGGGCCTGGATGTATTGGCTGGGGCCGTAGGCCTCCACGAAGCGGTCGGCGGTCGGATACGAGGTGTAGCGCGGCCCGTTCACGTCCAGGCGCGACAGGGTCTCCCGGGATACATGGACGGGCGCAATGGATTTGGGAAGCAGGGCCGATTCACTCATGTGAACGACTGTGCCAAAATGGTGGGCATCCGAATTGATCTGGCTCAAGGTCGGAGGCTGGGAAGCGGCAACAATCGGGCCAGCTTTGAGGTGCCTCATGTTCAACAGTGCTGACCCCGCCCGTCCCGCAGACACCGCCGTGGCGCCCACGAAGGCGAATGCGCCGGTTCAGTCCCCCTCCCCTCGCTGCCAGGAAGGCAGCTCCTCGGCTCGCGCCATGAAATACGAAACCATCAAAGTCGCCTGCTCCAGCTGCAATCTGCGTGAGCTTTGCCTGCCGGTCGGCCTGAGTCAGCCACAGCTGACGCAGCTCGATTCACTGGTGGCCACGCGCAAGTCCGTCAAACGGGGCGAGGCGCTGTTCCATACAGGCGACCCTTTCCGCTCGGTCTATGCCGTGCGGACGGGCTTTTTCAAGACCCGCGTGTCTTCGGAAGATGGCCGCGACCAGGTCACCGGCTTTCAGATGGCCGGCGAGCTGCTGGGGCTCGATGGCATCAGCACCGACCGCCACGCCTGCGATGCGATCGCGCTGGAGGACTCTCAGGTCTGCGTGATCCCCTACAGCCAGTTGGAAGACCTGTCGCGCGAATTCTCTGATCTGCAGCACCAGTTCCACAAGATCATGAGCCGCGAGATCGTGCGCGATCATGGCGTGATGCTGCTGCTGGGCAGCATGCGCGCCGAGGAGCGCCTGGCCGCCTTCCTGCTCAACCTCACGCAGCGCCTGCATGCGCGGGGTTTCTCGGCCTCGGCGCTGGTGCTGCGCATGACGCGCGAGGAGATCGGCAGCTACCTGGGGCTGAAGTTGGAGACGGTCAGCCGCACCTTCTCGAAGTTCCAGGAAGAAGGTCTGTTGGAGGTCAAGCAGCGGGACATCCGCATCACGGACGAAGCCGGCCTGCGGGCACTGGTCAACAGCGTGCGCTGCTGAAGGCTCCCGCCGGAAACGACAAGGCCCGCCAATGCGCGGGCCTTTGTCATGGGAAGCCGTATGGGCTGTTCAGGCCGGACGGTGGCCGGCGTGGTGGGGGTTGCGGCGTGCGTGCCTGCGGGCGCGGCGCTCGATCGCCGGCGAGGCATTGGACTTCATCATCCAATGGCTGACCAGCGAGGAAGCCGTGACC
>CAYPUS010000209.1:4367-4915 GCA_964413815.1 uncultured Aquabacterium sp.
CGTGACCAGCGCCCAGACAACGAGGAAAGCCACGCTGTAGGTGGTTTGGGCATCGGGGCGCCATTCACCCCATTGAAGCCCGGTGGGGTCGACGAATGCGAAGACCACCATTTCCAGCACGCCTGCGATCAGGAAGGCGGGCCACAGAATCTGAGCGGCGTGCAAGACGCGTTGTGTCATGCGGTTCTCCTTGTGCACGAACGGGACACACGCCACATATTCCTCCTCCACCGGCGGATTGGCGCCAGGAATAACCCCTAAATGAGGGGGTAGATCCTGCCCAACGGTGAAAAATCAGCGCGGATTGTCAACCAGCGGCGTGGGGTCGGCGGCGTGGTTGCGCGCGCGCACGGCAGGCGCCTCGTTGGGAGCAGAGACCTGATCGACGGAGGTGTCCAGAACGGGGTCAACGTTCTGGAAGGCCACGGTGGCGGTGACGACCGAGGCGATCACCACGGCCAGCGGACCGCCGATGACCAGCCAGACGATGGGATAGCGCCACCAGGGGCGCTGCCTGTCGGCCTCTGAAACCTGGCCGGGGATGGTGG
>CAYPUS010000209.1:4925-5551 GCA_964413815.1 uncultured Aquabacterium sp.
TGGATGCCATGTTGATACTCTGAAATGTGCTCGGAAATTGTGCCGAGAAGGGTGCCGCTCAGCGCGGGACCATGAAGGTGGTTTTCTCGCGGATGTCGACCTGGGGCTGGTTGCCCTGCCGCAACTGCTCGACGACGACGGTCATGCCGAAGGCGCCGCTGCCCATGCGGGCGGCCACCTCCGGCGGCACGCGCACGGCGACGGGCACCCAGCGCGAATCGGCCGGGCCCAGCACCACTTCTTCGCCACCCGTGATGGTGGGTTGATTGAGCTGCTCGACGCCAATGCGGTAGCGCTGAACCTGTTCACTCGCGTTCATCAGCTGGATGCGGTAGACGTTCTCCACGTAGCCATCATCCACGATGCGCGCCAGCGCGCCGCGGTCACGCACGATGTCCACGCGGAAAGGTGGGCGGGTGCTCAGGCTGTAGATGAAGGCGACGACGATGGCGGCCAGGACGGCGGTGTAGATCAGCACGCGCGGCCGCGTCACGCGGGCCCACATTTCCTGGCGGCCCCAGCCCTTTTCCATGCCATTGAGCGTGGCGTAGCGGATCAGGCCGCGGGGCGTGCCCATCTTGTCCATCACCGAATCGCACACGTCGATGCAGGCCGCGCAGCCGATG
>CAYPUS010000209.1:5561-5769 GCA_964413815.1 uncultured Aquabacterium sp.
GCACAAGGTGCAATCGATGCAGTCGCCCTGCCCCTTGTCGGCGGCCTTGGTCTTGCGCGAGCGCGAACCGCGGGGCTCGCCGCGCTTTTCGTCGTAGCTGATGATGAGCGTATCGGGGTCGAACATCGCGCCCTGGAAACGGGCGTAGGGACACATGTACTTGCAGACCTGCTCGCGCATGTAGCCGGCGTTGCCGTAGGTGGCAAAG
>CAYPUS010000210.1:0-5767 GCA_964413815.1 uncultured Aquabacterium sp.
ACGCTGCTTCATCATGGGGCGCATGACGGCGCGGCTCAGGCGGAAAACCGACTTGAGGTTGGTGTCGCACACGGCGTCCCAGTCCTCGTCCTTCATGCGCATGGCCAGCGTGTCGCGCGTGATGCCGGCGTTGTTGACGAGCACGTGCAGCGCGCCGTGCGCTTTGAGGATGGCATCGATCGCGGCGTCCACGCCGGCTGCATCGTTGACGTCGAGCACGAGGCCGCGGCAGCCTTCGAAGCCAGCGAGCGCCTCGCTGATGCCCTGTGCGCCGGCTTCGCTGGTGGCCGTGCCGATGACCTTGAGGCCGCGTTGGGCCAGGCCCACGGCGATGGCGCGGCCGATGCCGCGGCTGGCGCCGGTCACCAGGGCAACCTGCCCCTTGAATTCAGTTGTGCTCATGCCAGCAACCCTTTGGCTTCCTGCAGGGAAGCCGGATCGAAAACGTTGGCGACGACGATGTCGGCCTCGATGCGCTTGACCATGCCGGCCAGCACCTTGCCCGGGCCACATTCGACCACATGGCTGATGCCGCGGGCCTTGATGGCCTGAATGGCCTCGACCCAACGGACCGGGCCGAAGGCCTGGCGGTAGAGCGCGTCGCGGATCGCGGCCGGATCGGCCGTCACGGCCACGTCGATGTTGTTGATGACATCGATGCGGGGCGCGCTGAAGGTCGTTGCCGCCAGCTTGTCCTTGAGCCGCTCGGCGGCCGGCTTCATCAGGCTGGAGTGGAACGGGGCCGACACCGGCAGCGGCAGCGCACGCTTTGCACCAGCGGCCTTGAGCACTTCGCAGGCCTTTTCGACAGCGGCCTTGGTGCCGGCGATCACGGTCTGCTTCGGGTCATTGAAGTTGACGGCTTCGACGGGCTCGCCGACCAGCCGAGCGGCTTCGGCGCAGCCGGCCTTCACACCCTCGGCATCCATGCCCAGGATGGCGGCCATGCCACCCGTGCCCACCGGCACGGCATCCTGCATGGCCTGCGCACGGAAGCGCACCAGGGGCAAGGCATCCTTGAGCGTCAGCACGCCAGCGGCCACCAGGGCCGAATACTCGCCCAGCGAATGGCCGGCGACCACGGCAGGCTGTGCGCCGCCTTCGGCCAGCCACGCGCGCCAGCAGGCGATGCCAGCGGTCAGCATCACGGGCTGGGTGTTGGTGGTCAGGTCCAGGGTTTCCTTCGGGCCCTCGGCGATCAGCCGGCCGATGTCCTCGCCGAGCGCCTCGGAGGCTTCGGCCAGCGTGTCGCGCACGGCGGCATGGCCCTGCCAGGCATCGAGCATGCCGACGGCCTGCGAGCCTTGCCCAGGGAACACGAATGCGAATGCGGTCATGGGTGAGATCTATCCTTTTTGTTCAGTAATCGAGCAACACCGCGCCCCAGGTGAAGCCGCCGCCCACACCTTCGAGCAGCAGGGTCTGCCCCCGCTGGATGCGGCCGTCGCGAACGGCCTGGTCCAGCGCCAGCGGGATCGACGCGGCGGAGGTGTTCCCGTGCTGGTCGACCGTGGCGACCATGCGCTCCAGCGGCAGCTTGAGCTTCTTGGCCGTGCCTTGCATGATGCGCAGATTCGCCTGATGGGGAATCAGCCAGTCGACGCTGGCGGCGTCGCGGCCGGCCGCGGCCAGCACCTCGTGGGCCGCCTGGTCGAGCACGGTGACCGCGAGTTTAAACACAGCCGGCCCGTCCATCTTGACCGTGGCCTGGCCCAGCACCTGCCCGCCACACACATTGCCAGGCACGTTGAGCACATCCGCGTGGCGGCCATCGGCGTGCAGCACGGAGGCCAGCAGGCCGGGCTTGTCGGACGCTTCGAGCACGACGGCACCCGCGCCGTCGCCGAACAGCACGCAGGTCGTGCGGTCCTTGAAATCGAGCAGGCGGGAGAAGACTTCCGCGCCGATCACCAGCGCGCGCCGGGCCGTGCCGCAGCGGATCATGGCATCGGCCACCGTCAGGGCATAGATGAAGCCCGAGCAGACGGCCTGCACATCGAAGGCGGGGCAGCCGTGGATGCCGAGATCACGCTGGATCAGGCAGGCGGTGGCGGGAAAAACGAGGTCGGGCGTGGAGGTGGCGCAGACGATCAGATCGATGTCTGCGGCCTGGCAGCCAGCCGCATCCAGCGCCGCCTGCGCGGCCCGCAGGCCCAGGGTGCTGGAGGTGACGTCCGGCTCAGCGAAATGCCGGGCGCGGATGCCCGTGCGCTCGACGATCCAGGTGTCCGAGGAGGCGACGCCATCGGCAGCGAGCTGGTCGACCAGCTCCTGGTTGCTGACCCGGCGGGGGGGCAGGTAGCTGCCTGTGCCGGCGATGCGCGAAAAAATTCGAGTCTGTCCCGCAGCTTGTGGCCGCGGGCTGTCGGCTTGGTGAGCCGTCTGTCGTGTGGACATTCTTGGGGGATCAGGCCGCGTGCCCCATATCCGCCTTGCCGCCTTCGGGAGCTGCCGTTGTGGGCAGGCCTTCCAGCGTGGCAGCGATCTGGTCGTGAACCCTCTCCAGCAGTCGGTGACGGGCCGCATCATAAGCGCGAATCATTGCCACTTCAAATGCGAGGGCGTCCGAAGAACCATGGCTCTTGAACACCAGGCCGCGCAGACCCAGCAATGCCGCGCCGCTGTAACGGCGGTGATCCATCCGATTCTTGAAGCGGTTGAGCACGGGCATGGCCAACAGCGCCAGCACCTTGGTGAAGGCCGTGCGCGTGAACTCCTGCTTGATGAAGGTGGAGATCATGCTCGCCAGGCCTTCGGCCGTCTTGAGGGCCACGTTGCCGACGAAACCATCACACACGACGATGTCGGAGGTTCCCTTGAAGATGTCGTTGCCTTCGACGTTGCCGTGAAAGTTGATCAGCCCCTTGTCGGCGGCGGTACGCAGCAATTCGCCCGCCTGCTTGATCACCTCGCTGCCCTTGATCATCTCTTCGCCGATGTTGAGCAGGCCGACGCTGGGGTTGTCCTTGCCATCGACCGCGGCGACCAGCGCGCTGCCCATGACGGCGAACTGCAGCAGGTGTTCGGCGGTGCAATCGACGTTGGCACCCAGGTCCAGCACGGTGGTGAAACCGTCCTTCTGGTTGGGCATCACAGTGGCCAGTGCGGGGCGATCGATGCCCTCGACGGTCTTGAGCAGGTAGCGCGCCAAGCCCATCAGGGCGCCGGTGTTGCCCGCCGAGACGCAGGCGTGACCCAAGGCGGGCTTGTCGCCGCTGGCCTTGAGCTGGCTGATGGCCACCCGCATCGAGGAATCCTTCTTGCGGCGCAGCGCCACCTCGACCGGGTCGTCCATGGTGACGACCTCGGTGGCGGCCACGAGCGTGGTGCGAGGCCACTGACGGGCCGGCTCGATGGCATCGGGCAGGCCCACCAGCACCAGTTCGGCGTCCGGGTGCTTGTCCAGGAAGGACTTGGCCGCCGGCAGGGTCACCGAAGGGCCATGGTCACCGCCCATGCAGTCCACGACGATGCGCACCGGGCTGATCAGGTCGGCGGATGTGCCGCGACCCGGCTCCGGTTTGGACAGAGGGGCGGAGGAAGATGCACTCATGGACTGCGGTGGGCCGCGGCTGGGCGCAAGGGCACCAGCCGTGTATGGATGCCTTCAAAAGGATGAGACAAAAAAGAAGGGCTGGCGAACCGATGCGATCGGTTGACCCAGCCCTCTTGGCTTTTTATTGTTTTGCCCGGTCAAGCAGACCGGGTCAGGCCAGACGGATCAGGCGTCAGCCTTGGTCTTGAGGACCTTGCGGCCACGGTAGAAGCCGGTGGGGCTGATGTGGTGGCGCAGGTGGGTTTCACCGGTCGTGGCTTCCACGGCGGTGCCAGGGGTCACCAGGGCATTGTGCGAACGGTGCATACCGCGCTTGGAAGGCGACTTTTTGTTTTGCTGAACGGCCATGATGGACTCCGTTTATAAGCTTGAAAGCTTTGATGAGCGGGCTTGCAATCGATCCTGGAAATGATATTGGGAAAGCCCGATATCGGTTCTGAACGATCGACAGCCTGCGGGTTCTTCAGACCTCAACGGTGCCGGCACGCCACGCATGCCGCAAGCCCTTGTGATCCGCAAGTGTTGACGATGAAGGCGAACGCCAAAATGCTCCGCCGAAATGCTCCGAAAGGGCCCACAAAACTTGAAATCAAATGACCCAAGCGCCGCACGCCTACCCGGAAAACCAGCGATTCTAGCATGAATCGCAAGCGCCCGTCAATCTTTCGAAGGAGGCGTCTTCTTCAAGGAGGCCAGGACGGCGAAGGGATTGGGGCGTCCGGAGGCCGTGGTGGGCGTTTGGGGCGCGTTCGCGTCATCCGAAGACCCTGCCTCGCCGTCCTGCCCGGCCTCCTCTGATTTCATCAGACGGTAAACATCCGTGGGACAGGTGTCGTGACGCGGCGCGATGGGTTGCGCCATGATCAGCTCGTCCTCGATCAGGGCCATGAGGTCGAATTGCCGCGACAGCGCCAACACATCGTCATCGCCGTCGGCATCCAGTTGGGCGGCGGTGGCTTCGTCCTTGACGAAGCGGATGGCGCGCTGGACCTGCACAGGCAGCGTCACGGCCTGCAGGCAGCGCTGGCAGGCGAAAGCCAGGCTGGCATCGGCCTGGATGTCCAGCCACAGGTGCGGCTCGCCAACGCGCTGGGGCACCACCCGGCCGAGGGCCGACCAGGTGACCGGGGGCAGACCGGCGGCATCCACCTCTTCGGCCAGCCCTTGCGCCACGCGCGGAAATTCGGGCACCGGCACGGCGCCGTTCATGGGCTCGCCCGATTCGATGAAGGCCCCGATGTCCATCTTGCGGGGCGCAAAACTGCGTTCTTTCATGGCGCAGGAGTTTACCGGCCCGTCCGCGGGCTGTCGCATGCGTCGCGCATGCCCCTGGCGCCATGCGCGGAAGACGGACAATGGCGGGATGGACGCACACGATACGGACCCATCGCCGCAGGCCGGCGCCCCGCTCACGCCCGTCGGGCGCTGGCCGCGCCTGGTGCTGGGCTCGACCTCGCCTTACCGCAAGGCCCTGCTGGAACGCCTGGGCCTGCCCTTCGACACCTGCGCACCACGGGTGGACGAAAGCCCCCTGCCCGGCGAAACGCCGGCTGCGCTGGCCTGGCGCCTGGCCGAGGCCAAGGCCATGGATGTGGCCGCGCAGCTCGCGGCATCCGTCGCCCCCCATGCGGACCCGCTCGTCATCGGCTCGGATCAGGTGGCCGACCTGGCCGGCCAGGCGCTGGGCAAACCGGGCTCGCACGCTGGCGCGCTCGCGCAGCTGCGAGCCATGCGCGGCCAACGCGTGCGCTTTCACACCGCGGTGTGCCTGGCGCGCCCGCGCACGGGGTTTCGCCGCACGGCTGTCGAGGTGGTGGACGTGGTGTTCCGTGACCTCGGCGATGACGAGATCGAAGCCTATCTGCAAGCCGAGCAGCCTTATGACTGCGCGGGCAGCGCCAAGGCCGAAGCCTTGGGCATCGTGCTGCTGTCGGCGATCCACTCGAACGACCCCACCGCGCTGATCGGCCTGCCCTTGATCACCGTGTCGGCATTGATGCGCGAAGCCGGCGCCGACCCTTTGCGCTGGCGCGCCACACAAGGCTGACCGGGGCTGTGATGCCCTGGTGGACCCCCTTTGTAACGGCTCCGCGCTCGGAGCCTTTCCCGCCCTGATTTCACTTTGCGCCCCACCCGAATGCCGCCCTCATCCACGACCGCCCTGCCCTCCCCCGCTGAGCCAGCTGACACCCCCAGCCACGCTCGCAAAGG
>CAYPUS010000211.1:0-5752 GCA_964413815.1 uncultured Aquabacterium sp.
GCCTTGCCCAGCATCACGACCTCGTCCCAGGTGCTGCCATCGGGCACCAGGTCGATCATCGACAGCCGGTAGACGATGATGAAATCGGGCCCCACCGCCTCACGTGTGCGCGCCACGATCTCCACCGGCAGGCGCATGCGCTGGCTGTAGTCGCCGCCCCATTGGTCTGTGCGGTGGTTGGTGTGGCGGGCCAGGAACTGGTTGATCAGGTAGCCCTCCGAGCCCATGATCTCCACGCCGTCGTAGCCGGCCTCGCGCGCCTTGACCGCGCAGTTCACGAAGGCGCGGATCTGCCTCTCGACCCCGCTGGCCGACAGCGCGAAGGGCTTGAACAGCGAGATGGGCGACTGGATGCGCGAGGGTGCCACGGCCAGCGGGTGGTAGGCATAGCGGCCGGTGTGCAGGATCTGCAGCGCGATCTTGCCGCCTGCTTCGTGCACCGCCTGGGTGACGACCCGATGACGCCTGGCCGCGCCGGAGGTGCGCAAGGTGCCGGCGAAGGGCTTGGTCCATCCCGCCAGATTGGGGGCGAAGCCGCCCGTGACGATCAGGCCGACATCGCCTTCAGCCCGTTCTCGGAAGTAGGCCGCCAGACGGCTGAGATCACGGCCATCTTCCAGGCCGGTGTGCATCGAGCCCATCAGCACCCGGTTTTTCAGCGTGGTGAAACCGAGGTCGAGCGGGGCCAGAAGGTGGGGGTAAAGCGGGTGAACAGCCATGCCCGGATGATGACGCAAAGCGGCGCCAAGGTTGGGGCGTCAGGCCGGCTTCACCAGTAGCTTTGGACGCCGGCTGTGCATTCTTGCGTCACCCTTTGACCGCGGCGCTGGCTGCTGGCGCAGCGGCCATAGAGGTTCCATTGCCGCGTCAGGCTCAAGCGCGTCTGCACGGACAGGCCTTTTTCCCAGGGTTGATGGTCGATGTAGGCGCGGGCGAAGGCCTCGGCCTGGACGCGCCAGCGCGGCGCCAGGTCGGCGATCAAACCGGCGGCCAGGCCGCTGCCGAATGCCCAGGGCTGCTGCGTGTAGCTGCGGTCCCAGCGCGCCTGGTTGTCCATGAACACATAGGCCATCAGCGTCTGTGCATCGGCCAGCTCCCATGCCATGCCGGGGCCGCCCGACAGGTTGCCGCCCAAGGGGCGTTTGCCATCCGCGCGCGGCTGGTCGGCGCGTTCCAGTCCGATGTGCACGCGCCATGACTTGCTGGCCATCAGCGGCGTGCGCGGCGCCAGCGAGACGATGTCCACCGGCACGAAGCGCTCGAGTTGGACATGCTTGCCTTCTTCGTGGCTGAGCATCACGTTGAAGAACTGGATGGCTGCGCCACGCTGGTAGCCGGCTTCCGGGTCGAGCAGCTCGTGATAGGCCGGGCGGGCTTGCAGCTGCACGATGGCCTGGCCGTTGCGCCGGCCTGCCATCACGTCGATGCGGGCCGTGTCATGGCCTTGCGACGGATCGGTCGATGGCGTCGGCACGGTGGGCTCGACGCCGGCGGGCAAGGCGGCGCGCGCGGCCAGCAGGCGCATGCGGCGGCCCTGGGTCTCGGCTTCCGTGCTGGCCTGGCGGGTGGCCTCGAAGGCGGTCAGGCGCTCGGCGGTCTCGAGAATCAGCGCGCGCCGGGTGGGCTCGGCTTCGAGCGGTTCCAGCGCATCGGGTGCGATCTGGCCATCGCTGACCTGCTTGGCCAGGGCCGTGCCCTGCGTGCCCAGCAGGTCCGCGCGGTGGCGCAAGGCAGTGCTGTTGGACGGGCGGTAGTGCACGGCCTTGAGCAGGCCGGGTGTGTCGGTCACCGCCTTGACGGTGTCCAGCGGGATGGCCCACCAGGTGAAGCGGTTCGACAGTTGCAGCTCGGGCCGGGCCGCATCCAGCAGCGACAGCAGGTGGTAGGAGCAGTTCTCGTCGAAGAAGTAATAGTCGAAGCGCGTGGGGCCCAGTTCCCAGGTGTGGGCCAGCAGGCGGTCGATCTCAGGCGCGCTCAGGCTGAGCTCGTACTCCCACATGTCGCGGTTTTCGAGGTCGTTGTATTCGCGGATGCGCAGGTAGTAGGGGGCGTTGGTGAACTGCCCCGCGTACAGGCCCGTGAGCCCCTTGAAGGCGAAGGCCAGGCCTTCGTTCTCATTGCCGTTGGCCGCGTAGTTGATGGCGTAGGACAGCAGTGGCGAGGCGGTCTGGCCCGGCTCCGTCTTGGGATCCAGGCGAAGGAAGGTGTGGCCGTACATCGAGGCCGGGCTGTTCAGGTAGGCGGAGGGAAAGATCAGCGTGACCTTGTCGGCGCGGATACCTTCGCGCCATTGGTGGTAGCGCGGACAGTCGGCCGCGGGCATCACGGCCTTGTCGAAGCCCAGTTCGCTGTCCAGCCACTGGTAGCGCGCGATGAAGCGGCAGGCGGCGTTCTGCTCGAGTGCATGCCGAACCGTCGGATCGAAGAAGGCGGCCAGCGTGGCGTCGAGTTCCCCCTGCGCATCGCGCGCGCCGACGGGCGAGAGGAAGAAGTCCGGATCGTCCGCCAGGCTGCGGTCGCTGCGTGTCAGCGGGTGCTGCTGGTAGTGCAGCAGCGTGCGCCACATGGGGCTGTGCGCCAGCTTCAGGCCGCGGGCCTTGTCTTGCAGATCGCGCAGGTGCTGCTGGGCGGCTTCGCTGAGCGGGGCAGGCGGTGGGGCCGAAGGTGCCGGCGCTGTTGTTTGCGCCGTTGCCTGTGTTGTTGCCAGCGCTGTTGCCAGCGATGGCGCTGACATAGGTGGCGGTGTGAGCGCGTCCGCGGCCCACGCTGAGCTCCCGCCGATGCCCGCCGCGGCGATCCAGGCCGAGGCGGCTGCCATGCCGATCCACAAGGAAGAAAAACGCACGATGTCCTGCCTGAATGTCCTGCTGAGGAGGGCTGCCTGAAAGCGACATGCCCAGCCAGGAGCTGGGCATGGTGAGGCGGCTGCCGATGGCGGGCCGCCCGTCTGGGGCTCACCGGCCTTGCGTGCCACGCAGCAAGGCCCGTGATGAACCCGGATCAGATGGCGGCAGCGTAGCCGGCCAGTTGCTCGTTGGCAGCCAGCACCGACTTCAGGTTGGCGGCCACTTGCTCGTTGGCGAACACGGTGGCGAAGTTGGCCTTGATGGTCGAGGCGAACAGGGCGCGGTCAGCGGCCTTCACACCCATCACATCGGCCAGCACGTCCAGGCTTTCGCCTTGGCCGGCGGCGGCGTCACGGGCCAGGGCCACGCGGTTGCCGTCGATGTACATGGCGGTCTTCCAGGCGGAGGACACGACGCCGTCCTGCGTGCAGCCGGAGGTGCCGAAGGTGATGCCGAAGGTCTGGTTACCGGAGGTGCCGTTGGTGGTGGCGGCCAGCACCTGGGGGGCGATGCCGGATTGGCCTTCGAACACCTTCGAGCCCCAACCGCAGGAACCGACGTTGTTCTGGGCTGCCATGGCCGAAGCACCGGCCAGCGTGGCCACGGCGGCAATGATGATCTTCTTCATTCGAAACTCCTAGCTGAGAGTGCGACGTTGTAAAGGAGGGGCCCTATGCCCCTCCTGCGGCCATTCTAGGGGTGTGGCCATGGGGCCGGGGTGGCCCTTCTTGGGGGGCGTGGCTGAAATGCAAATGGGCTGGAAATCCCCGTTTTGGCGTGCTTTGTGCCCCCGCGCCGCCCGGCGCAACAACTCCCAACATTCTTTACCCCGGAAGGTGTCGCCATGGCCCTGCATCAGGGGGGCGGCTGACGGGCCCGGCGAGGCAATATGCACGCTTCATTTTTCGTGAGACGTTGAGGAGATCAACAATGAAGAAGCGTTTTATTCTGGGTGGTGCGGCATTGCTTCTGGCGGCAGGCGCCCAGGCGCAGGTTTACATCGGCGGCGCCATCGGCCCCAGCAAGATCGACATCGATTGCAACGCCTCCTGCGATGACGGGGACACCGGCTACAAGATCTATGGCGGCCTGCCCCTGGCCAACAAGGTGCTGCCGGGCCTGGCACTCGAGTTGGGCTACATCGACTTCGGCAAGGTCAGTGATTCGACCGGCGTCCTGGGCGTGCGCGCCTATCACGACATCGAAGTGTCGGCCTTCACCTTCGCGGGTGCGCTGCGCGCCAACTTCACGCCGGCCCTGGCAGGCGTCGGCCGCCTTGGCGTGGCCTATGTGGATGGCAAGACCACGGTGGGCGGCGCCGCCGGCCCCTTCGGCGCCAGATCCAGTGAGTCGTCTTCGGAGATCGACTTCTATTTCGGCCTGGGCCTGGAGTTCGCGCTCACCAAGCAGCTCAAGCTGACGGGTGCGGCCGATTTCACCAGCTATGACACCGGCCGCGAGTCCGGTGACGCGCGCCTGCTCAGCGTGGGGCTGCAGTACAGCTTCTGACGGCGCACCGCCGGACTTGGTTCATGGCGGTACACAAAGCAGCAAACGAAAAGGCGCCTCACGGCGCCTTTTTGCTTGGGGTGGGGCTGTTTGCGCTGCCTCAGCGCGGCTGCCCTTCCTTGCCATGCAGCGGCGAGCGGGGGCCATACAGCAGCCCGTTGGGGCTGCCCGCGCTGAGCAGCCGCGTGGCCGTCCGGCCGGCGACCGTGTGCGACATGTCCGTCACGTTGTTGAGGATCTGCTTGACGATGGCTGAGACCAGCAGCGCCGCGAGCCCGCCCTGGTTGTTCTGCCCTTCCTCGCTCGAAGCGCTGGCCGAGCCGGTCCAGAGCACCTCGCCGCTGCGCAGGTCCACCAGCTTGGCCTCGGCCGCCACGACGGCGGCGCTGCTGAGGATCGTGTAGGTCGAGCCGTAGCGGGTGATGCGCATGTACAGCGCGGCATCGGCGCCAAAGATCTCGCGCAGCTTCTGGGCCGACACCTCGTGGATTTCGGCGGCGTTGTGCAGGCCGTTTTGCTGGAAGGTCTCGTGGACCAGGGTCACCGGCATCACGTAGTAGCCAGCCTCGGCCACCGGGAGCGTGCTGTGCGACAGCAGGCTGGGGGTGGCGTTGACGTCCGGGGAGTCATTGAGGGGCGGCAGGATCAGGATGGAGCGCGGGTTGGCCTGCTTGAAGGCCGTGTAGTCCACCGGCGGCTTGCTGGCGCAGCCACCCAGAGCCAGGCTCAGGGCGAGGCTGGCGAGCCTCAGGCCATGTCGGGTCGGGCGTGGCATGTCGTTCATCCCCCTTGTTGTTGCTTGAGGTTCTTGAGCAGGTAGTCGATGAACACGCCCGATTCCGGGAAGAGTTCTTTCTCGCGCGTCCAGGCTTGGACGGCCTGCTCCTGCTTGCCGGTCTGCAGATAGATCAGGCCGAGGTGTGCATACAGACCAGGCGGCACGGCGGCAGCCTCGGCCGCGGCTTCGGCCAGTTCTTGTTCGATGTCCAGGATCTGCTGCTCAGGGCTGCTTTGGCTCTTGAGGTGCGCATGCACCTGACTCTGGTAGCTGCCCCAGGCATACAGAGGCTTTTGCGGGGTGGCGCAGCCGTGCAGCAGGCACAGCGCGGCCAGGCAGGCCAGAAGGCGGCCTGGCCTCAAGATGAGGTCGAGGTTCATGGTGTGATCAGCGAAAGCGTGGTCGATGGACAGGGTGGCGGGCCGGGCGCTCACAGCGCCGGTTTCCACTCGCCCGCGTCGATGGCGCTGGTCAGCCGGTTGATGGCTTCGCGGATCGCCAGGTCCAGGACCTTGCCGTTGAGCGTCGAGTCGTAGCTGGCCGTGCCGCCAAAACCGACGATCTCCCGGTTGGACAGGCTGTATTCGCCTGCGCCTTGCGTCGAGTACACCACTTCGGA
>CAYPUS010000212.1:0-462 GCA_964413815.1 uncultured Aquabacterium sp.
TGCTGCGCAACATGGGCGTGGCCCTGGGCTATGCCCTGCTGGCCTACGACAGCCTGGCGCGCGGCCTGGGCAAGCTGGAGGTCAACCCCGAGGCCCTGGCCCAGGATCTGGACAGCTCCTGGGAAGTGCTGGCCGAACCCATTCAGACGGTGATGCGCCGCTACGCGCTGCCCAACCCCTATGAGCGCCTGAAGGAACTCACCCGCGGCAAGGCGATCACGCGCGAGTCCATCCAGGCCTTCATCGAGACCCTGGAGCTGCCCGATGACGAGAAGACCCGTCTGCTGGCCATGACGCCGGGCAACTACATTGGCAAGGCCGTGGAACTGGCCAAGCGCATCTGAGGCGGCCATGCACTTCACCGACAAGCTCCGCCACGCCCAGCAACTGAACGATTCGCTGCTGTGCGTCGGCCTCGACCCCGAGCCTTCCAAGTTCCCGGGGGCCTGGAAGGGCCAGCCT
>CAYPUS010000212.1:472-5743 GCA_964413815.1 uncultured Aquabacterium sp.
CTACGATTTCTGCGCCGCCATCGTCGACGCCACCAAGGACCAGGTCTGCGCCTTCAAGCCGCAGATCGCCTACTTCGCCGCCCACCGCGCCGAAGACCAGCTGGCGCGCCTGATGGCCCACATCCAGCGGGTGGCGCCCAGCGTGCCCATCATCCTGGATGCCAAGCGCGGCGACATCGGCAGCACGGCCGAGCAGTACGCCCGCGAGGCTTTCGAGCGCTACCAGGCCGATGCGGTGACCTTGTCGCCCTTCATGGGCTTCGACACCCTGCAGCCCTTTCTGAAGTACCCGGGCAAGGGCGTGATCCTGTTGTGCCGCACCTCCAACCCGGGCGGCTCGGACCTGCAGAACCTGCGCCTGGCCGATGTGCCCGGCCAGCCGCGCGTGTACGAACACATCGCCGCGCAGGCGCAAGGGCCCTGGAACACCAATGGCCAGATGGGCCTGGTGGTGGGCGCCACCTTCCCGGAGGAGATCGCCCGGGTGCGTGAGCTGGCGCCGACCTTGCCCTTGCTGATTCCCGGCGTGGGTGCGCAAGGCGGGGATGCGGCGGCCACCGTCAAGGCCGGTCTGCGGGTGGACCAGGGTGGCGCCATCACCGGCACCATCGTGGTCAACAGTTCGCGCGCGGTGCTGTACGCCAGCGCGGGCGACGACTACGCCAGCGCGGCGCGGCGCGCGGCCCAGGAAACGCGTCTGGCGCTGAACGCGGCGCGTAACTGAGGGCGGCGGCAGGCGCGTTGGCCGGAACGCCTGCCGGCACCTTGACCGGGCCTCGGGCGGGGGCTTGCCGCCGTGTCAGACTCCGTCCTCACACCGCACCGCCCCTCTTGGTCTGCCCGCTCCGCCTGCCCGCATGTTCGTCTTCCGGCTGCTGCTCAAGAACGCCTTTCGCCACCGCCTGCGCGCCGTGCTCACCATGGTGGGCTTGGTGGTGGCCATCTCGGCCTTCGGCCTGCTGCGCACCATCGTGGACGCCTGGTATGCGGGTGTGAACGCCACGTCCAGCACACGCCTGGTCACACGCAGCGCGATGTCCCTGAGCTTTCCGCTGCCGCTGAACTATGCCGAGCGCATCCGCGCGCTCGATGGGGTCACCGGCGTCTCGTGGGCCAACTGGTTCGGCGGGGTCTACATCACCGAGCGCAACTTCTTTGCGCAGTTCGCCATCGACGGGCCCAGCTACTTCAAGCTCTACCCCGAGTTCATGCTCACGAATGAGGAGCGGGTCGGCTTCGAGCGCGACCTGCAGGGCTGCGTGGTCGGCCGCAAGCTGGCGGCCAAGTTCGGCTGGAAGCTGGGCGACACCATCGCGCTGCGGGGCACCATTTATCCGGGCAACTGGCAGTTCACGATCCGGGGCATCTACCGCGGGCGGGATGAAGGCACCGACGAGCAACAGATGTTCATCCACTGGAAGCGCCTGGCCGAGGCGGTGCGGGCCCGCAATCCGGGCACCGTGGTCGACCAGGTCGGCGTCTACCTGGTGGGCATCCGCAACCCCGATGAGGCGCCGGTGATCGCGCAGCGCATCGATGCGCAGTTCAGCAACTCCCTGGCCGAGACACTGACCGAAACGGAAAAAGCCTTCCAGCTTGGCTTCGTCTCGATGAGCGAGGCCATCCTGGTGGCGGTGCAGGCGGTGAGCTTCATCGTCATCCTGATCATCGTGGCCGTGATGGCCAACACGATGACGATGACCGCGCGCGAGCGCCTGGCCGAGTACGCCACGCTCAAGGCCCTGGGTTTTTCGCCGGGCGTCGTGGTCAAGCTGCTGTTCGGCGAGAGCCTGCTGCTGTCCTTGCTGGGCGGCGGGCTGGCCATCGCGCTGACTTTTCCGCTGACGCGCCTGTTCGTTAGCCAGACGGGCACGCTGTTCCCGATCTTTCATGTCTCCGCCACCACCGTGGTCATGCAACTGCTGGCCAGTGTGGTGGTGGGGGTGGTGGCGGCCGCCTGGCCGGCCTGGAAAATGGCGCGCATCGATGTCGTGCAGGGGTTGAGGCATGTGGCCTGAGGTGTTGGGGCGGGTGTTGGATGGGGTGGGTAAGAGGAAGCCGGGACAGCAGGGGGCGGCGCGCGTGCCCCTGGCGGCCAAGCTGGCCTACACGGCTTTTGTCGCGGTGCTGGTGCCGCACTACTGGCAAGCCTATGGGCCGACCAACTTCCTCTACTTCTGCGACATCGCGCTGCTGCTGACCTGCGTGGCCATGTGGGCCGAGTCGGCCTTGCTGGCCTCGGCCTGCGGTGTTGGGATCCTCTTGCCGCAGGCGCTGTGGATGGCCGACTTCCTCAGCACTTGGCTGGGCATGCCCATCACCGGGATGACGGACTACATGTTCCAGGAGACGATCCCGCTGTTCGCGCGCTTCTTGTCCTTTTTCCATTTCTGGCTGCCCATCGTGATCGCCTGGCTGATCCTGCGCCTGGGTTACGACCGCCGCGGCCTTTGGCTGTGGTGGGGTGTGGGCTGGGCGGCCATGGGGGCGTCCTACCTCTTCCTGCCGATGCCGCCGGCTCCGCCTGAGAACCCCGCGCTGCCGGTCAACGTCAACTACGTGTTCGGCTTCAATGACCAGGCGCCCCAGAGCTGGATGCCGCAGCCGGCCTACTTCGCCTTGATGCTGGCAGTGATGCCGTTGCTGATCTGGTGGCCCACCCACGCCGTGCTCCAAAAGCTGATGCGCCAGCCGGCTTGATGCGGCCGAGGCCAGGTCCAGCCCCGAGGCTGGCTGCACAATGCCCCCATGTCATCCCGGCGGACGGTTCCCTTCAGCTACATCGCGCGCAACCTGTGGGTCAGGCGTGTGACGACGCTGCTGACCGCCGCCGGCATGGGCCTGGTGGTCTATGTCTTCGCCACCGTGCTGATGATGAGCGAGGGCATCCGCGCCACGCTGGTGGCCACCGGCCAGCCTGACAACGTGATGGTGCTGCGCAAGGGCGCGGGCGCCGAGATCAATTCGGCCATCACCCGCATGCAGGCCGCCGTCATCGAGAGCCAGGCCCACATCGCGCCGGACGGGCGCGGCGGCCGGCTGGTCAGCAAGGAGCCGGTGGTGCTCAACACCCTGCCCAAGCGGGCCAGTGGCAAGCCCAGCAACGTCACCGTGCGTGGCACCTCCCAGGCAGGCCTGGCCTTGCGGCCGCAGGTGCGCCTGGTCGAAGGGCGCATGTTCAGACCGGGCACCAGCGAGATCATCACGGGCGGGGCTGTCGCCCGGGGCTTCGTCGGGGCCGGGCTGGGCGAGACCATGCGCTTCGCGGGCCGGGAGTGGCGCGTGGTGGGCGTTTTCGACGCCGGGCGCACGGGCTTCGATTCGGAGATCTGGGGCGATGCCGAGCAGATGATGCAGGCCTTTCGGCGGCAGGCCTTTTCGAGCGTGCTGTTCAAGCTCAGCGATGTCGAACGCTTCGACGGGGTGCGTCAGGCCCTGGAAAACGACCCCCGCCTGACCCTGGAAGCAAAGCCCGAGCGCCAGTTCTACGCCGAACAATCCCAGGCCTTGTCGACCTTCATCCGCCTGCTCGGCATGGCCTTGTCGATCATTTTTTCCATCGGGGCCGTGGTCGGCGCGATGATCACCATGTTCGCCGCCGTCGCGGCCCGCACGGCCGAGATCGGCACCTTGCGCGCGCTGGGTTTCCGGCGTTCCGCGGTGCTGGCGGCCTTCCTGGGCGAGTCCCTGCTGCTGTCGCTGGTGGGCGGGGTGATGGGGCTGCTGGGGGCGGCGATGATGCAGGCTGTGCAGGTGTCGACCGTCAATTTCCAGACCTTTGCCGAACTGGCGTTTCGGTTCACACTGACTCCCGAGATCGCCGTCAAGGCCCTGTGCTTCGCCCTGGTGATGGGCCTGATCGGCGGTTTTGCGCCGGCGTGGCGGGCCGCCAGGATGAAGATCATCGATTGCCTGCGGCAGGCCTGAAGCGCCGCCCATAACAAGAGGACAGCATCGTCATGCATCTGTGTACATATGAATTCGAAGGACGCAGCCAGGTTGGGCTCGTCCGCGGCTCGGACATCCTCAACCTCAGCGCCGCCTTGGAGGGCGAGCTGTCGGCCCACCAGCCCATGATCGACCTGATCGCCCGCTGGGCCGATCTGAAGGCGCGCGTCACCGCCTTGCTGGATGCCCCCGCTGATGCCCAGCTCGACCAGGTGCGCCTGCTGGCCCCCGTGCCCCGCCCGGGCAAGACACTGGCCATCGGCCTGAACTACCTGGAGCACGTCAACGAAAACATCATCGGCGAGCAACGCACGGTGCCGGCCCACCAAGTCTGGTTCACCAAGCTGGCCAATGCCATCAACGGGCCCTTCGACCCCATCGTGCTGCCCCGCATCTCGGCGATGACCGACTACGAGGCCGAGATGGTGGCCATCATCGGCCAGCGCTGCCGCCACGTGCCGGCCGAGCAAGCGCGCGAGGTGGTCTTCGGCTACTGCGTGGGCAACGATGTGTCGGTGCGCGACATCCAGAAGCGCACCTCGCAGTGGACGCTGGGCAAGTCCTTCGACACGCATGCGCCTTTCGGCCCCTGGATCACCACGGCCGACGAGGTGGGCGACCCGCACCGCCTGGACATCCAGTGCCAGGTCAACGGCGAGGTGCGCCAGCACAGCAACACCCGCCTGATGATCCACGACGTGTGGGCGCAGATCGCGCAACTCAGCCAGGTGATGACGCTGGAGCCGGGCGATGTGATCTTCACGGGCACCTGCAGCGGCGTGGGGGCGGCCTTCGATCCGCCGAAGTTCCTCCAGGATGGGGATACCGTGCGGGTGGAGATCGAGGGTTTGGGGGCGATCGTGGCGCGCTGCGTGGCGGAGGCCGAGGCCTGAGGCGGGGAACCGCCTGTCTGGCGGGAGGGGTGTGCGCGGACGCGCCGGGCGGACGTATGATGTCCGGTTGCCCTTCGATGCATTCAGACGCCCGCCGATGTCACGCCCCGCCCCCAAAGCCACCGCGACGCCAACCCGCGGCGAGAACCCCCAGATCCAGATCCGAGGCGCCCGCACGCACAACCTCAAGAACATCGATCTGGATCTGCCCCGGCACCAGTTGGTGGTGATCACGGGCCTGTCCGGCTCGGGCAAGTCCAGCCTGGCTTTTGACACCCTGTATGCGGAAGGCCAGCGCCGTTATGTGGAGAGCCTGTCGGCCTACGCCCGCCAGTTCCTGCAGTTGATGGACAAGCCCGATGTGGACACCATCGAAGGCCTGTCGCCGGCGATCAGCATCGAGCAGAAGGCCACCAACCACAACCCGCGC
>CAYPUS010000213.1:0-5733 GCA_964413815.1 uncultured Aquabacterium sp.
GCCCATCAGTGAGGATCGGCGAAGGCGCCATTATGGCCCAAGTGGCGGGTCCTGCTGAGCGGTGCCGGCGCACGGGCACAGCGATTGCCCAAGCTCGTGCATGAAGACAGTCACCATCCTCACGGTCAACCTGCACAAGGGCTTCGGGCCATTCAACCGGCGTTTCGTGCTGCACGAATTGCGTGACGCGGTGCGCAGCGTTTCTGCCGACGTGGTGTTCCTCCAGGAAGTCCTTGGCGAACACCAGTTGCACGCGGCCAAGGTGAGCGACTGGCCCGAATCACCGCATTACGAATTCCTGGCGGACACCCTCTGGCGGGATTTTGCCTACGGCCGCAACGCCATCTACCCCCACGGGCACCATGGCAACGCCTTGCTGTCGAAGTTCCCGATCGTGCGCCACGAGAACCACGACATCTCGGTGGCTGGCCCGGAAAAACGCGGCCTCCTGCACTGTGTGGTGCAAGACCCGGACTCGGGCAGGAAGCTCCACGCGGTCTGCGTGCACCTGGGGCTGCGCGAATCCCACCGGCGCGCCCAGACCCGGGCCCTGTGCCGCCTGCTGGAGACGATCCCGCAGGACGAAGCGGTCGTCGTCGCAGGTGACTTCAATGATTGGCGGCAGCACGCCCACCGGCATCTGGAGCGCCACACCGGCCTCAAGGAGGTGTTCGCAGGTGCCAATGGCAGCGCCGCCAAGACTTTCCCGGCGCGCTGGCCCGTGCTCCGACTCGACCGCATCTATGTGCGCGGTGCCGCGGCCCACGAGCCGGTGGTGCTGCCCCGCAAGCCGTGGTCGCACTTGTCCGACCACGCACCGCTTGCCGCCGCCATCGACCTGTGAGCCAGCCATGCAAACAGCCAGCGATCTATGACAACGAAGTGTGAAGGACTGCCATGAGGGACGATGACAACTGGGTCAACGGCAACGCGGTCAGGCTGCTGGAAAACGGCGAAGCCTTCTTTCCCGCGGTGTTCTCGGCCATCGAAAAGGCCCGCAGCGAGGTGCTGATCGAGACCTTCATCCTCTTCGAGGACAAGGTGGGACTGGCCCTGCACGGTGTGCTGGTGGCCGCGGCGCAGCGCGGTGTGCGCGTCGACATCACGGTCGACGGCTTCGGCTCTCCGGCACTGTCAGCCGATTTCATCAAGGCCTTGACCGATGCCGGGGCCAATCTGCACGTCTTCGATCCGCCGCCGAAACTGTCTCGGCGGCTTCAGCCATTTCGGCGCCTGCACCGCAAGATCGTCGTCGTGGATGGCGAGGTCGGCTTCATTGGCGGCATCAACTACTCGGCCGATCACCTGGGCGACTTCGGACCGCAGGCCAAGCAGGACTATGCCGTGGAGGTGCAAGGCCCGGTCGTCGCACAACTGCGAGCCGCGGCGATGGAGACCATCGCGCCCGCACGGGCCAGCGCTCGCTGGTGGCACCGGCGCCGCAAGGCCGTCCAGAAGGCCATGTCGCTGCCCGAGCAAGGCCCGGCCAAGGCCAAGGTGGTGGTGCGCGACAACCACCATCACCGAGACGACATCGAGCGTTATTACCGCTTGGCGCTGCTGACGGCGCGCCACGAGGTCATCATCGCGAACGCCTATTTCTTCCCCGGCTACCGCTTGTTGCGCAGCATGCAGCGGGCGGCCGGACGCGGGGTTCAGGTCCACCTCATCTTGCAAGGCTGCCCGGACTTCGCCGTCGCCGCCTTTGCCGCCCGCATGGTCTACCACCGCCTGATCAAGGCCGGGGTGCACATCCACGAGTATTGCGACCGTCCCATCCACGCCAAGGTGGCGTTGGTGGACAACGAGTGGGCCACGGTCGGGTCGAGCAACCTCGACCCCTTGAGCCTGTCACTGAACCTGGAGGCCAACCTCCTCATCCGCGACCCCGGCTTCAACCGGACCCTGCGCGAAAGGCTCACCACCTTGATCGACCATCACTGCAAGGACATCGACCTGGCGCAGACCTTCGGCCGTGGCTGGCTCGCGTGGCTGAGCTACCTGAGCTATCACGTGGTGCGCCATTTCCCACGCTGGGCTTCCTACCTGCCTGAACACACCCATCGCCTCATGCCCGCTGCCGAAAGCACGGTGCTGGTGCCAACCCCTGCTGCGGCCGATGCGCAGCCTTGGCGCTGGCGCGAGATGCTCCAGACGGCAGAAAGGCAGCAGGCATGAGCATGGCACGCGAACACGGCCGCATGCCCCAGTTGCACGGCTACGAGAATCTGCCCCTGCGCCCCATGCACAAAAGCGGCCAGGCCCGTCCACCCCGTGCCTCGCACCGATGGCTCAAGCACCTGAGCGTGCTGTTCGCCCTGGTGATGGCTGGGCTGTTGGTCTGGGTCGCCAGCAAGGTGGACTGGCCCGAGGTCTGGTTGGCCATCAAGCGCATCCCGCTGACCACGCTGCTGCTGGCGACAGCCGTGGCGGCGGCCAGCCACGCGGTCTACGCCAGCTATGACTTGCTGGGCAAGCGCTGGACAGGGCATCGCCTGAGCCGGTCCAAGGTCCTGCAGGCCACCTTCGTCTGCTATGCCTTCAACCTGAGCCTGGGCTCACTGGTCGGCGGCGTGGCCTTGCGCTATCGGCTTTACTCGCGCCTGGGCCTGGGCAGGGGCCAGATCAGCCGCGTCCTGGCCATGAGCCTGGTGAGCAACTGGCTGGGCTATGCCGTGCTGGCCGGTGGCGTCTTCCTCATGGGTTGGCTGCGCCCGCCTCCCGACTGGTCGATCAACCTGAGTGCACTGCGTGTCCTGGGTGCGGCCATGTGGGCGGCCGTGGCGGCCTACATCGCGTACTGCACTTTCGCCCGACGCAGGCGATTCATGGTTCGGGGCCATGTCATCAACCTGCCTTCAGGCAAGCTGGCCTTGCTGCAACTGCTGCCCTCCACCCTCAACTGGCTGCTGATGGCGGTCACACTTTGGGTGCTGCTGCAAGACACCGTGCCCTTCCCCCACATCATGGGCGCCTTGCTCGCGGGCGCCATTGCCGGTGTCGTCACGCACATGCCGGCCGGGGTGGGCGTGCTCGAAGCTGTTGTGATCGCCCTGACACCCGGCGTGCCGGCGCACGCACTGCTGGCAGGCCTGCTGGCCTATCGCGCCATCTATTACCTGCTTCCCCTGGCCCTGGCCGCGGTCTGGTATGCGGTGCTGGAATCCAAGGGGGCCCGCCATCTCGACAGGGTCGAGTGAACAGGCATCCCCTCGCGCTCAACGTGCACGCGCGTGCGTGGAGGATGTCAGGCCCAGCACCTTGGCCACCTCGGCTGCGAAAGCGGGGCCGTTGCGCAGGCGACGGTATTCGGCCAGCGCCTGCTCGTAAGCCTGGACGTTGGTCTGGTACTCGGTCGCCTCTTGCGCATAGCGGTCTGCACCCGCACGACGCCACAGGTTCAGATCGGCGACGACCTCGGCACGGGTGGTTTGGGACGCAACGGTCTGTTGCGGCAGCTGCAGATCGTCCTCGAAAGAGGCACGGGCCTGCCCTGCTGCCAGCACACCC
Source organism: uncultured Aquabacterium sp. (assembly GCA_964413815.1). Lineage (GTDB taxonomy): Bacteria > Pseudomonadota > Gammaproteobacteria > Burkholderiales > Burkholderiaceae_C > Aquabacterium. The sequence continues at coordinate 3,511 of CAYPUS010000213.1, forward strand.
ACCAGCAAGGCCGATGCGGCCAGCACGCGGCCGGCGGTACGGCGAGCTTGGGAAAGATTTGAAACGGTTTGAGTGGAAACGCTGCTCATGGCTTGCTCCTGTGAAGGCGGGCTTGTGACCGCCAGGTTGACGAGAATATGACGCCCGTCATATTCATGCTGAAAAAAATCGATCCGCCGTTTTTATGATGATCATCATATTAGTACCCCGAGAAAAGGCCGCACGAAGGCGACCCCCTGTTGGCATCAGGCGGAGGACAGATCCTCCATGCTGGCCCGGTCGTACTGCACCAGCAAAGACTCGATGCAGGCGGCCCGCATCGCCTTGCTTTGCTTGCCAGGGCCCAGCACCCGCGCCAGCTGCAGCGTGCCCACCAGGGCACTGACCACCACATAGGCGCTTTGCGCAGGCGCACCGGCTGGCAGGACTTCCTGCACGGCGGCGACAAACTGATTGACGCGCTCGCGCGATGCCTGACGGACCTCATCGTTCTGGCGCCACATCTCCGAGGCCAGCGCGGCCACCGGGCATCCGAGTTCGACCGCCTTGAGATGCCGGTCGGACAGATACGCTTCGACCAGCGCCCTGAAAGGCGTCATGCCCTTGCCAAGCAATGCCGTGGCTTCTTCCCACACCAAAGAAACCGCCTCGCGGCCTGCATGGCGGATGGCCTCTGCCAGCATGGCATCGCGCGATTCGAAGTGCGCATAGAAGCCGCCGTGCGTCAGGCCCGCATCCTTCATGACATCGGCCACGCCGACACCCTGATATCCCGTGCGGCACAGCGCACGGGCCGCCGCATCGAGAATGCGCTCGTGCGTCTGTTCCTTGCGGCTGGGCTTGGTGCTCATGGTGGGGATCGGCTTGTATGACGGTCATCATATTAAACCTCTCCCCCTCCCCTGTCAAACGCATGCCGCCCTCATGGCATCCCCCTGGCACATGGCGGCACTGGCACGCCCCCCTCAGAAGCGCAGACGCAGGAACAGCGAAGGCCCGCTGGTCTGCAGATCCAGGCGTGCTTTCAGGTCATCGTTCTTGTAGCGATAGCGGATGCGCGTGCCGCCATATTCCGCGCCGATGCCGATGTTCTGCAGCGGAAAATACTCCACGCCCACAGCCGCATTGACGACGTCGCCGGCGTTCTCTTCACCGTTCTTGCGCGCCCCCGACAGATCGGCATACAGACGCACCTGATCCGTCAGGCGATGGCGCAGGCCCAGCGTGCCCAGCGGTGCCCACACATGCTTGCTGTTGTTGTCGATGAAGGAAGCGCTGCTGCCACCCAAGGTGGCCCTGGCGCTGTAATCGATGCCGAACTTCAGGTAAGTGGCGCCGATGCCGATGCCAAATGCCGTCTCCTTGCCGCCCGTCCACCAGCGGTAGGACACATTGCCGATGTCGATCTTGGAGCGGGCTGCCAGTTCACCCGATGCCGTGTAGTTCACGCCGCCATAGGTGAAGCCGGTGGCGATGCTGCGTGCATCCCGGCGCTCGAACTGGAAGTAGTCCAGCGAGAACCCCTGGCTCTCAAGGATCAGAAAGTCCACGCGCGCACGCTTGATGGTGTCGGTGCCATCCAGGATGCGCTGATCGCCCGTGCTTTCGGAGCCGTCGGCGCTGGTCAATGCCAGGTCTCCCGTGGCATCGGCGTGGTAGCCACCCAGCCAGACGCTGATGCGGTCCACTGCTTCCGACCGGGCCGCATGGGCAGGCAAGGTGAAAGAGGCCAGCAGCAGCGACGCCAAAGACAGGGTTGGCCATGCGGCGGCGGAGGCGAGCCGGAACGAACGCAAAACGCTTTTTGTTGATGTCTGCATGAGGACTCCGTGAAGCTGAGTTGGTGATGGCGCACCATGGCAAATGGAGTGCCCGCCTCAGCGAAGGTGTTGGGCGCCGTCGGCAAGAACGCGCCCGACCCGGTCGCCTTTTACCTGCAAGTGGCCTCGCGTCTGAAGGGTCTGGGGCTCTGAGTTGCGCCGCGCGCGCCTGATCGATGGGCGCGAGGGCTGGTGCGGATGAACAGCTGCGCGCGAGGACCTTGCTCAAGCTGCCCAGGTAAGAAGCCAGAACGATCCGATCAAGATTCGCACAAAAGATCCGGGCAAAAAAAATGGACCCGATTGGGTCCATTTTTGGAGGTGTTTGGAGCGGGATAAGAGGCTCGAACTCTCGACCTATACCTTGGCAAGGTATCGCTCTACCAACTGAGCTAATCCCGCA
>CAYPUS010000214.1:0-5730 GCA_964413815.1 uncultured Aquabacterium sp.
AGTTGATGCAGCGCGCAGCCAGCGGCACATCCACGCTCAGCGCATATTGGATGGGCTTGCCCATGTCCAGCGTCTCGAGCAGGGCCAGCTCGTCCTTGTGCTGGATCAGCAGCTCGGCAAAGCGCTGCAGCACCCGCTTGCGATCGGCGGGGGCCTGGCGTGCCCAGCGTCCGTCATCGAAGGCCTGACGCGCCGCGCGCACCGCGGCGTCGATGTCTTCCTGGCCGCCACGCGTCACCGGGGTGAGCACACGGCCATCGATGGGCGAGGTGTCATCGAAGGTCGCACCCGACAAGGCCGCGACCCGCTGGCCGGCGATCCAGGCCCGGCCATCCAGCCGGTGCTCTGCCATGAGCGCCTCGGCGCGGTCGCGCCAGATGCGGGCCTGCGGATTGGAGGAGGGAAAGGTGGACATGATGGGCACGTGAGGAACGATGCCCCCACTCTAGCCAATTTGCCGCCGCCGTGCCGCCCTGCACGCCCCCCGTGCAACACCCGCCCTGCCCCACCTGGGCCATGCGCCACAATAGGCGCCACCAGTCATCAACGTCATCAGGAGTACACCATGCCGGTGATCGTGGTCGCCAATCCGAAAGGCGGCGTCGGCAAGTCCACGCTGTCGAGCAACATCGCGGGTTACTACGCCCGCCAGGGGCATGCCGTCATGCTCGGGGACGTCGACCGCCAGCAGTCATCCCGGCTGTGGCTGAAGCTGCGCCCGGCCAACCTGCCGACCATCCAGTCCTGGGACATCACCGAGGACCACATCGCCCGCCCGCCCAAGGGCACCACCCACGTCGTGCTGGACACGCCGGCGGGCATGCATGGCGCCGGCCTGGAAGCGGTGATGAAGCTGGCCGACAAGGTCGTCGTGCCGCTGCAGGCCAGCGTCTTCGACATCTACGCCACGCAGGACTTTCTGACCGAGCTGCACAAGCGCCGCGCCGATCGGAAGATCAAACTGGCGGTGGTCGGCAACCGCCTCAAGGACCACACCAAGGCCACCGAGCACCTCAAGGAGTTCCTGCAAACGCTGGACATCCCGCTGCTGAGCCTGCTGCGCGACACGCAGAACTACACCCACCTGGCCGCCCACGGCGCCAGCCTGTGGGACGTGCCGGCTGGCAAGGTCGAAAAGGACCTTGCGCAGTGGGCGCAGATCATCCAGTGGCTGGATCAGGCTTGAGGCTGTGTGGTGCGCCCCCGCGCGCCGCACCCGACAGGGCTGAAGACGCCCACGAGGCCCAAACCCATCAGGGCCCACGTCGCGGGCTCGGGCACCACCCGGACCTCGACCAGGGCGAAGGCAACCGGATCGACGTAGGCGCCCCCGTTGTTGCCCGCCTCATAGGCCACCCGCTCCAGAAAGCCAGGCCCGGCCACCCACAGCAGCGTCTGCCCTTCCGGCAGCGCATCCGGCGGGAACACGGCGCCATCCGTGTAGGCCATGACGAGTTGTTCGCCCTTCAAGACGCCGTCGGCGTACTTGTCGGCCCGCAGGAACACCAGATCTGGCAGCGCTGCATCCGGAGACGGTGAAAGTGGCACCGTGAAGCGCTCCCAGGTGAATGTCTGGGGGCGATCGGTGCGGCCCTGCCAGATGGCCTGCAGGCCCGCCTGCGGATCGAGCATGAAGCGGCCTGGCTCTGTGGCCACGACATCGGCTACCCAGCTTGCGCCGTCCATGCGGGCGCTGCCCAGGGCCTGGAAAACAAAGCCATCAGGGCCTGACAAGCCCGGCAAGGGCGTGATGCGCACCTCCGCCGGCAGGGCAGGCAATTGGGTGATGGCCGCCAGCGCCGCAGACCCGCCGCAGGCCAGTGCCACGCCAAGCCCGCCGCGACACAGGTTCGACAGCAGGCCCATCTTCAGCCCCTTTCTGCCTTGGCGATCGACGCGCGCCGCCGTGCCAGCGCCCCCAGCAGGCCCAAGCCGGCGCCCATCAGCATGTAAGACGCCGGCTCCGGCACGGCGACGACCTCGATGCGTGCGAAGGCCACCGGATTCACCTCGACGCCCGAGCCAAAGTTCTCGTAGGCGATGCGCTCCAGAAAGCCTGGGCCCATCACCCAAAGCAGGTTCTGGCCCTCCGGCAGCGTGGCATCGTCCTCGAACAGATCGCCGCCCAGGTAGCCGAAGCCATGCTTCGTGCCGGTCTCGCCCCGGACCGTGGGATAGGCATGCACGGTCGAGAAGTCCAGCTCCCCACCTTCAGGCCGCACCAATTCGACCGTGAAGCCGTCCCAGGTGATCGCGTCCGGGTGGCCGACCTGGCCTTGCCAGATCGCATGAAAACCGGCCATGGGGTCCACAATGAGCTTGCCCGACGTCACGTCGACCACGTCCGCCACCCAGCTCTGACCCTCCATGCGGGCCGTGCCGCGGGCCTCGAAGACAAAGCCATCCGGTCCGGCGAAGGCTTCCAGGGGCGTGATGCGAACCTGCGCAGGCAGGGATGGCGCCTGCGTGATGGCCGCCTGGGCCACCGCGACCGCAGACACCGTCGCCGCGCAGACCAGGGCGCGGCGCATGCTGAGCCAGAAACGTTTCACAGCTTCCCTCCTCTTGGTTTGTTCACATCGATGTGATGCATGGGACCCATATCGTGACCGCTTTTCATGGTTCTTCATGCGGGGAAGCACGGACAACTGTCTTCTTTTCGCCCCCACGGCGTCCTGCGGCACGCAGCACCAGCCTTGCGAGCATTCAAAACAGGGCGTTCTTCGCTCAGAAGCTCACCACCACCGAGGTCCCCACCAGCTGGTTGGACGACTTGCCCTCCAGGCTCTTGGTGTCCAGGAAAACCGGCCCGCTCGCCCAGTCATAGCGGTATTCCAGCTTGAACAGGGTATTGAGGTCATAGGCCCAGTTCAGGCCCAGGCTGAGTGCCGCGCGGTTCACGCCCTTGTTGGGATCACGGATGTCGTGCGCGCCGGCAACCGGGTCGTAGCTGTTGAAGGCCGGCCCGATCCCGTTGTGGTCGTCCAGCGTCGCGTAGGTCAGCAGGCCGCCACCGTTCTTGCGGTTGTTGAGGTAGTCCAGCCGGGCGACGCCTTCAAGCCTGGGCAGGAACTTGTAGGCGACCAGGCCAGAGAACCCCGTCCAGATGGCATCGCGCGCCCGGCCGGTGAGGGGGTCCGCCGTGATGGCGGCCTTCTTCTGCCGGCCCAGCGACAACTGCCCCTGCACCGTCCAGTCGCCGCGGATGAAGTAGGCATCGAACTCGAACAGGTCCACGCGCGAATCGCGCTGGGCGATGGGCTCGCCACTGCCGTCCAGCACCGCCTCGCTGCCGTTGGACGCACGGCCATGCACGCCCGCGAAACCGAAGCCCTGGAACTCGCCCTTGGCGTAGTCCACCCGGTAGGCCAGCACGGGCGATTGCTCATTGGCCCGCCGCTTGCCGCCGTCCATGTTGGCGATCACCGCGCGGCTCCACCACTTGCCGCGCAGGATGTCGATGCCCGCACCGGTGTAGGCCGTGGGCAGCGTCAGGTCGAACAGCAGGTTGTGCGTGATCAACTTGTTGAACATGGGCTGCAGGTACTCATAGCCCGACCAGTCCGGAATGTGGCCTGCGATGAACCGCGTCTGCAGATCGGTCAGGGGCACCGTCACCGTGGCTTCGTGCACGATCGATGCGTTGCCCTCGGCCACGGCCTGGGTGCCGCGCTGGGGCACCAGCGTCAGGCGCCAGACGGTGCCGCTGTCGGTCTCCTTGGTGAAATCGATGGCCAGCGCGCCGAAGTAGGAGTTGTCGTAGGTGTAGCCGTCCTCCGCCACGCTGTTGAGGAACTGAAAGCCTTTCTGGTGGCGCCGCTGGTTGGCGATGTAGACCGGGTCCATCCAGCCACTGACCTTCAAGCCCTTGAAGCCCATCATGTCGCGCGCGTCTTCCAGCGCCTCGGCCTTGACGGCGATGCGGTTGAACTCCTGCTGCTGTTCGGCCGTCATGCCTGCGGGCTCGGCCGTGCCCGCTTGCGGGTGGTGGGTGTGCGGATGCGGGTGCTCGTGCGCCTGGGGGGGCGTGGCCAGCCCTTGCTGCGCGATCTTCTTTTCCAGCTCGCTCACACGGTCCTTGAGCGCGCGCAGTTCCTGGAGCAAGGCCTGCGTGTCGGCATCGGCCGCACTGGCCGGCAGCGGCAAGGCCATGCACAGCGCCAGGGCCAGCGGCAACATGGCGGGCGGCGACAGCAGTGAGAGCGGCAAGCGTTCGGGCAGGCATGTCATGAAAGGTCTCCTTGGGTTTGTGATGTAGGGGGTGGTGTGTCGGGCAAAAGGGCGCGGCGTCAGCCCTTCCGGGCCTGGGCCGCCTCGCGGGCGCGCTGGCGCTCGGCACGGGCCAGCGCGTAGCTGCCGCCGACCACCGCCAGGCCCACCACCGCGATGACCACCGTGGCCACGGCGTTGACACTGGGATCCAGGCCCAGGCGCGCGCGCGAGAAGATCACCAGCGGCAAGGTGGTCGATCCCGGCCCCGACAAGAAGGCCGCCAGCACGACGTCGTCCAGCGACAAAGTGAAGGTCAGCAACCAGGCCGACAGCAGCGAGGGCCAGATCATCGGCAGGGTGACGAGGAAGAAGACCTGCAGGGGCTTGGCGCCCAGGTCCTGCGCGGCCTCTTCGAGTTGCGGATTCAGGTCCTTCAATCGCGCCTGGATCACCACGGCCGCATAGGCCATGCCGACAAGCAGGTGCCCCATCCAGATGGTCAGCATGCCCCGCTCCGGAAAGCCCGTCAGGCGCTGGAAGGACACCATCATCAGCAGCAGCGACAGGCCGACGATCACCTCCGGCATCACCAGCGGCGCATTGACCATGCCCACCATCAGCGTGCGCCCGCCAAAGCGACGATGCCGCACCAGGGCCCACGCCGCCATCAGCCCCAGCACCACCGCCGCACAGGCCGTGCACAGGGCGATCTTCAATGACAGCCACAAGCCGCCCAGGACCTCGGTGTCGTGCGCCAGCTTGACGAACCAGTCCAGCGTGAAGCCGCCCCACACGGCCGGCAGGGGCGAGGCATTGAAGGCATCGAGCACCAGCGCCACGATGGGCAGGTACAGAAACACGAACACCAGCGCCAACCAGGCGCGCGCAAAGCGTCGCCAACCTCGGCGCCAGGCCGGCACGTGAGCGGCGCGCTTGATCATCGGCTCGCCTCCTGCCCATTGGCCTGGGCCTGGCTGAACAAGGCGAGCGGCACCAGGATCAACAGCACCATCACCACCGCCACGCTGGAGGCCATGGGCCAGTCGTTGTTGGCAAAGAACTCGTCCCACAGCACGCGGCCGATCATCAGCGTCTGCGGCCCGCCCAGCAGTTCGGGGATCACGAACTCGCCGACGCTGGGAATGAACACCAGCATCGAGCCGGCGACGATGCCCGAGCGCGACATCGGCACCGAGATGCGCCAGAAGGCCGACCAGGGCGTGGCGCCCAGATCGGCGGCGGCCTCCAGCAGGCGCATGTCCATCTTCGAAAGGTTGGCGTACAGCGGCAGGATCATGAAGGGCAGGTAGGTGTAGACCATGCCCATCACCAGCGAGAGCGGCGTGTTCATGTACTGCCCCGGCCCCGGGATCACGTTGAGGGCCACCAGCAACGGATCAGCATGCAGCCACCCAAGCAGCGTGGCGACCCACCCGCCTTCGGTCAGCAAACCCCGCCAGGCATACACGCGCAGCAGGAACGAGGTCCAGAAGGGCAGCATCACCAGCATCAGCAAGG
>CAYPUS010000215.1:0-267 GCA_964413815.1 uncultured Aquabacterium sp.
CCGACAAGCTCGAGACCCTGATCGGCCTGTTCGGCATCGGCCAGCTGCCCACGGGTGACAAGGATCCCTTCGCGCTGCGCCGCCACGCCCTGGGCGTGATCCGCATCCTCATTGAGAAGGACCTGCCGCTGTCCCTGCCGGCGCTCATCGAAGCGGCCGTGCCCGCTTTCGGCGAGCTGATCGCCAACCCTGCCGAGGCCCTGCTGGCGTTCTTCCAGGACCGCCTGGCCGTCTCCCTGCGCGAGCAGGGCTACAGCGCCCAGGAGG
>CAYPUS010000215.1:277-5727 GCA_964413815.1 uncultured Aquabacterium sp.
GCCGTGCTGGCGCTGGCCCCCGCCCGCCTGGGCGATGTGCCGCGCCGTCTGGCGGCGGTGCGCGCCTTCGCGGCGTTGCCGGAAGCCGCCTCGCTGGCCGCTGCCAACAAGCGCGTGGGCAACATCCTCAAGAAGGCCGAGGGCGAGGTCGAAGCCAAAGTGGACACCGCGCTGCTCAAGGAAGCTGCGGAAAGTGCACTTTTCGAGGCTTTGCAGGCTGCGGCGCCCCAAGCGCAGGCGGCCTTCGAGGAAGGTGACTACACTGCATCCTTGCAGGCGCTGGCCGTGCTCAAGGCCCCGGTGGATGCTTTCTTCGATGGCGTGATGGTCAATGCCGACGACGCCGCCCTGAAGGCCAACCGTCTGGGCCTGTTGGCCACCTTGCACAAGGCCATGAATCAGGTCGCCGATCTCTCCCGGCTGGCTGCCTGATCCGTGTCAGCGCGTTCCCATCATCCCGGAGAGGGCATGAAACTGGTCATCCTCGACCGCGACGGCACCATCAACCACGAGCGCGAGGACTACATCAAGTCCAGCGACGAGTGGGTGCCCTTGCCTGGGGCGCTGGAGGCCATCGCGCGCCTGAACCATGGCGGCTGGCATGTGGTGGTCGCCACCAACCAGTCCGGTATCGGGCGCGGTCTGTTCGACATGGTCGCGCTCAACGCCATGCACGCCAAGATGAACCAGATGCTGGCCAAGGTCGGTGGCCGGGTGGAGGCCGTGTTCTTCTGCCCGCACACGCCCGAAGACCATTGCACCTGCCGCAAGCCTCAGCCCGGCCTGTTCCAGATGATCGGCCAGCGTTTTGGCTGCAGCCTGGACGGGGTGCCGATGGTGGGCGATCTGCCCCGCGATGTGCTGGCAGCCCAGTCGGTGGGCTGTGAGCCGCACCTGGTGCGCACCGGCCAGGCCGCCACGATGAACGAGGCCGAACTGCTCGACCTGCGCCAGCGGGTGCCGGACCTGACCATCCATCCCGATCTCTCCGCCTTCGCCGACTTCCTGATCCTGCGGGATCGCATGGCGCTCGGCGAGGATGCACCGGTCGCCACCCACATGGGAGAGCTCACTTGAAGCTCGACGTGCCGGTGCAGTTGGGCTTGTGGGGAGATGACCCTCCTTATGAAGATCCGGCATCGGCTGTTTCCGCCGTTTCTCAGAATTCAGATCCTTTGACCGCTTCCGTTTCCCCGCTCGCGGCCCCGCCCCTGCAGAGCACTGCTTCTTCCTCCACCCCCGATCCGGCCCAGCGCGCAGCAGGCGTGCCCTTGCCCGATGATGTGGCCTTGTCCCTGGCTGGTGGGCCCTGCGTGGCCGCCCCTGGTGGCGCTGCCGATGCCGCAGGCGATGTGGGTGCCCGCGTGCCGGCCAGTCAGCCGCACTACGAATACCACCCTTCCAGCGGCCTGCCGTGGTTCCGCCACCCTCAGGGTGACCGCGAGATCCGCTTCGGCAAGGCCATGGTGTCTTACGAAATCAAGCGCGTGCGCCGCCGCAGCATCGGCATGGTGGTCGGTGTCGAGGGGCTGAGCGTGCGCGCGCCCCGCTGGGTGTCGCCCACCGACATCGAGACGGCCCTGCGCGCCAAGGAGCGCTGGATCTGCGCCAAGCTGGTCGAGCAGCGTGAGCGTGAGCACAAGCAGCTGTCCGCGCGCATCGAATGGCGCGAGGGCGCGAGCGTCCCTTACCTGGGCGAGCCCATCGTGCTGGTGCTGGATCCGCGCGTGGCGGGCGCGGTGGTGCAGCAGCCGGCGCCGTCGGCTGATCCGGCCCTGCCGGGCGTGGCGCAGCGCACCCTCCATGTGGGCCTGCCGCAGACCGCCACCCCCGAGCAGATCCGCGAGGCCGTGCAGGTCTGGCTGCAGCGCGAGGCCCTGGACATCTTTCAGCGGCGCGTGGCCCATTACGCGGCCAAGCTGGGCGTGTCGGTGGGCAAGGTGCGCCTGTCGCAGGCCAAGACGCGGTGGGGCAGTGCCAGCGTCGATGGCACCATCCGCCTCCACTGGCGCCTGGTGCATTTCGGCATGCCCATCATCGACTACGTGGTGGCGCACGAACTGGCCCACCTCAAGGAGATGAACCACAGCCCGCGCTTCTGGGCGGTCGTGCGTTCGGTGATGCCGGACTTCGACGGGCCGCGCGACCAGTTGCGGCACGTGGTGATTCCCGACTGATCTGGCCTGCGCCTCAGGCCCTCTCGAAGCGCCACACCCCTTGTTCATCCTGCGCGCGCCGCAATGCGCCCCGGTGCCACAGGTAGTTCAGGTGGGCCACCGACTCGCCCATGGCGAAGGTCGTCTGGTGCAGGTCCAGCTGGCGCTTGAACAGCACCGGCAACATGTCCGCTGCGGACGAGGGCTTGGCCGCGCAGGCCTGCATCACCTCATCGAGGCGCGCGGCGTGGTGCGCCTTCAGCTCATCGATGCGCGCGTGGATGCCCGTGAAGGGAAGGCCGTGCGAAGGCAGGGCCAGGGTGTCGGCGGGCAGCTCGCGCATGCGCTCGATCGAATCGAGGAAAAGACCCAGGGCATCGCCTTCGGGCTCCAGGTCGACCACGCTCACATTGGTTGAGATGCTGGGAAGCAGCATGTCACCCGAAATCAGCAGGCCATCGCGCTCATTGAACAGCGCGATGTGCTCCGGGCTGTGGCCGTGACCATCGATGCAGCGCCAATCCCGCTCGCCGATGCGCACCAGCATGCCGTCCATCAGACGTCGGTAGGCATAGGGCACCTCGGGCACCAGCGTCGAAAAATAATTGCTGCGTGCGCGCACCTTCTCGATGTCATCGGGCTTGCTGAGCCCATGGCTCATGAAGAAATCGGCGGCGCGCGGCCCGCCAAAACCGGTGGTCGACTGGCAGGCCAGTTGGGCGGCGAAATGGTCGCCGGCGCTCATCCACAGGCGTGCGGGTGCGCCGGGTGCGCTGAACTGCTCGATCAGCCAGTGCGCATTGCCGACGTGGTCCGGGTGCATGTGGGTGACCAGCGTGCGCACCAGGGGCTTGGCAGCCAGGTCGCCAGACCACAGGGTCTGCCAGGCGCTGCGAATGGTTTCGGAGGCGATCCCGGCGTCCACCACGGTCCAGCCGGCCTGGCCTTCCAGGGCGTCCTCCAGCACCCAGAGGTTGATGTGGTTGAGCGCGAAAGGCATGGGCATGCGCACCCAGTGCAACCCAGGGCGCAGCGTCATGCGTTCGCCGGGCGCGGGATGCGTTTTGCCCCATGGAAAGCCCAGCGCGCCGGTGCTGCGCGAGGGCGTCAACATGCCGTCTGAAGTGATGGGGGATGCAGGGGCGGGGGCAGGCGATCGTTCGGAGGTGTCCGGCATGGTTCAGGCACGAAATGATCCAAGCATTGTGCCCCTGAGCGCTTTCGTTACTAAACTTGGGGACATGCAACTGGATCACCTTTTCGAGAACAATCGCCTGTGGGCCCACGATATCGAGCAGCGCATCCCGGGCTTTTTCTCGCGCCTGCAAAAGCAGCAGTCGCCCGAATACCTGTGGATCGGCTGCGCCGACAGCCGCGTCCCGGCCAATGAAATCTGCGGCCTGCTGCCCGGCGAGATCTTCGTGCACCGCAATGTGGCCAATGTCGTGGTGCACTCCGACCTGAATTGCCTGTCGGTGATGGAGTTCGCCATCGACTCGCTCAAGGTCAAGCACATCATGGTGGTGGGGCACTACGGCTGCGGCGGCGTGCGTGCCGCCATGGAAAACCTGCGCGTGGGCATCACCGACAACTGGCTGCGCCATGTGCAGGACGTGCGCAACCACCACAAGGAATGGCTCTACAGCCTCCCTGAGGCCAGCATGCGCCTGGATGCCCTGTGCGAGCTCAATGTGCTGGAGCAGTGCCTGAACGTCTGCAACACCACGATGGTGCAGGACGCCTGGGCGCGTGGCCAGCCGGTGGTGGTGCATGGCTGGGTCTACGGCTTGCATAATGGCCTGATCAACGACATGCGCATGTCCGTCGCCGACGCTGGCAGCCTGGATCAGGCCTACCAGGACGCCGTGGCCAGTCTGCGTGCCCGCTACGATGCCAGGGCCGCCCGTTCAGCGGGCTGATCTGGCCCAGACAGGATTGAGACCGATCGATGTTTCCCCAGCAGCTGACCGACCCCCGCGTCTTCGAAATTGCCAAAGCCTTGCTGGACGGTTTCGACCGCCACTACAAGATCTTCAGCGAGACCAGCGCCAAGGCCAAGCAGCGCTTCGAGGAGGCGGACTGGCATGGCCAGCAGACCGCCCAGCGCGAGCGCATCGAGTTCTACGACATGCGCGTGGAAGAGACCATCGAGCGCCTGGAGCGGGACTACCAGGCCAGCACCTTGCCGATGGAAGTCTGGCACCAGATCAAGCTCTTCTACATCGGTCTGCTGACCGGACACAAGCAGCCGGAACTGGCCGAGACCTTCTTCAACTCGGGCACGATCAAGATCCTGCACCGCAAGTACTACCGCAACGACTTCATCTTCGTGCGGCCGGCGGTGTCGACCGAGTACATCGATGACGAGGACGCGGGCGGCACGGCCACCTTCCGCGCCTACTACCCCACGCGCGAGAACCTGCGCGAGACGCTCAAGACCATCGTCCAGAACTACGAACTGGCCCTGCCTTTCGACAACCTGGATCGCGACGTCGGCTTCGTCTACGAGGCCTTGCTTGAGCAGGTGGGCAATGTGCGGCTGCGCACCAATTTCCAGATCCAGGTGCTGACCTCCCTGTTCTTCCGCAACAAGGGGGCCTACATCGTCGGCAAGGTGGTCAATGGCTTCCGCAGCCTGCCCTTTGCGATCCCCATCCTGCACAACTCCAAGAGCCGGCTCTACATCGATGCCGCGCTCTTCGGTGAAGACGATCTGCTGGCCCTGTTCAGCTTCGCGCGGGCGTACTTCATGGTGCACATGCCGGTGCCTTCGGCCTATGTGCAGTTCCTGCGCACGCTGATGCCGCGCAAGCCGCGTGGCGAGTTGTACAGCGCCATCGGCCTGCAAAAGCACGGCAAGAACCTGTTCTACCGAGACTTCCTTTTCCACCTGCGCCATTCGAGCGACAAGTTCCGCATCGCGCCCGGCATCAAGGGCATGGTGATGCTGGTGTTCGACCTGCCGTCCTATCCCTTCGTCTTCAAGGTCATCAAGGACTACTTCCCGCCGCAGAAGGAAACGACGCGCGAGATGATCATCAGCAAGTACGTGATGGTCAAGCAGCACGACCGCGTGGGCCGCATGGCCGACTCGCTCGAGTTCACCAACGTGGCCTTCCCGCGCAACCGCTTCGATGAGGAGCTGATCGCCGAGCTCAAGAAGTTCGCGCCCAGCGTGATGGAAGAAGACGAGGACGGCCAGACCCTGGTGCTCAAGCACCTCTACATCGAACGCCGCATGGTGCCGCTGAACATCTACATCCAGGAGGCCGCGGGCGAGTCGCTGGAGCATGC
>CAYPUS010000216.1:0-5691 GCA_964413815.1 uncultured Aquabacterium sp.
TGATGACGCTGCGGTCGATCTCGTCGCGCACGGCGACCAGGCCCGATCGCACATCGGCCTGGAGGAAGTGCGCCAGGCGCGGCTTGGCCGAGGGGATGGGGGTGGGCGGCACGGGCGGGGCCAGGCGCAGGCTCTGGATCTGGCCGAAGACCGGATCGGAGCTGCTGCTGAGCGCGAAGCTCAGGCCGAAGTAGATCGCCAGCAGGGCCAGGCCCGTGACGGCGGCGGTCACCCACAGCGGCAGCCAGGACAGCATCACGCGGCGGGCCTGGGGCGCGCCGCGCCAGTTCTGCGCCAGCGGCGCGGCGTAGTCGCCCCGCGCCTGCTTGAGCAGTTGCGCCAGGCGATCGCGCACGGTTTCGAGTTGGGCGCGGCCGCCTTCGATCACGCGGTAGCGGCCTTCGAAGCCCATCGTGATCACGGCGTAGATCAGCTCCAACAGATCGCGGTTGGCGGGCACGTCTTCGGCCAGCTTGGCCATCAGTTGGAAGACCTTCTCGCCGCCATAGGCCTCGTTGTGGAAGGTCACCAGCAGGTTGTGGCGGGCCCACTGGCCCGAGCCGCCCCAGGGTGTGCTGGCGGCGGCCTCATCGAGCAGCGTGCAAAGGATGTAGCGCGCGGCCAGCACGCGCTCGCTGGCGATGCCGGCCTGGCGCGCCTTGGCTTCGAAGTCGCGCAGGCCCGCGGCCATCGACTCCTTGAGGGCGGCCGGGTCGGCCAGGTGCGTGGTCGAGCGGATCTGCGGCACCAGCGCCAGCAGCGGGTTGGCCAGGGCCACCAGCGGGTTCAGGCCGGTGTCAGGCGCACCCAGGTCGCCGGCCACATCGGCGCCCCGCGCGATCGGGTCCGCACCCGGCCCGGCGCCCAGCCCCGAAGCCGGGCTGCCGGCGGGCCGCGCGCCGGGCGTGGGCATCACGAAGGTGCGGCCGGTGTCGATCGACGCGAAGGGGTCGATGGGCGGTTGAGGGCTGGGTGGCTGGGTCATGCGTGGCGTGGCCGATGGCGTGAGAGCGGGTCAGGCGAGGCAAGCGATACAACGGGCGCGACGGGCGTCAGCGCCGGATGGCCCACAGGGCCAGTTCCAGGCCGGGGAAGTCGCCCGCGACGTGCAGCGCCAGGTTGCCGCTGGCCTCGAACTTCTGCCACAGCTCGCCACCGCGTTCGAGCTCGAAGTAGAAGAAGCCGGCATGGAAGGGCAGCTGGCGCGGCGCCACCGGCAAGGCGCGCAGCGTGATGCCGGCCAGGTTGAAGTTCACCAGTTCCTTGATGCTTTCAACCGGGCCGACCTTGGTCTGGGCCGGGAAGCGCGTGCGCAACTGCTCGCCGGGGATCTGCGCGTTGACGGCCAGCACGAAGGTCGCCGAGCGGGTCATCGTCAGGTCCTGCACGACGGCGGTGCGCACGCCAAACTTGCGGTCGACCAGCTCGATCTGCACGGCGTTGTCTTCCTCCACCGTCGAAAGCATGTCGCGGATGGCCTCGAAGACGGGCGTGAAGCAGCCACGCAGGTCGTCATGCCGATAGAGGGGGAAGTCAGGGGCGCGCCGTGCGGCGGTGTGGAAGGTCGACAGCTCACCGGCCAGCTGCAGGCAGACGTTGAAAAGCTCGCGCGGGTGCACATTGGGCGCCTGGCTGAACTGGCGCAGCAGCGGCTCGTGGCGGTTGAGCAGCTGCAGCCTGAGGAACTGCGCCACTTCCGACACGCCATGGCCGAGCTGGCCCATCTTGCCGGCCAGGGCGTGGGCGCGCTGACGCACCAGGCCGTGCAGCAGGCTCAGGCTCGACGAGAGCTGGCCCGAGGCATCGCACACCACCTGAGGCGGGATGTAGGCGCGGTCCAGCACGAGGGCGTTGTCGCTGCGGCGCTCGGCCACCAGCGCGCAGCCCAGCACGGTGTAGGCATCGGTCAGCTCGCGGGCGCGCAGCAGGCGCAGCTTGAGCCGGCCGGTCTGGATGTCTTCGGGCTCGGCCGTCGCATCGGTGCTGTCGCGCACGTTCTCGACGATGGCCTCGAAGCGGGCCAGCTCGTCGCGCAGGCCATCGCCGAAATCGGCCTCGTTCAGGCCTTCGCGCTGCACGGGCAGGGCCAGGTAGACGATCTCGTTCTTCAGGTCGGACGGGATGTCCAGCGGCGCGGGGGCCGGGTCCAGTTGCGGGATCGAAAAGGGTGTGCCATCGGGCCAGACACCGCTGGCGCGGGCGATGCCTATGCGGCCCAGCGCGAGCAGGCTGTCATCGAGCTGCAGTTCGGCAAAGCCCCATGCATAAGGCGACAGGGTGCGCACCCGTGCGTCAAGCAGACGCTCGGTGTAGCGGGCCTCCTGCTGGAAATGATGGGGCTGCAGGAACATGCCCTGCGACCAGACGACCTTGTTGCGCCAGCTCATGCTTGTGTCAAGCCTTGTTGTCTTGCGAAACGACTGCAAGCGGTGAAAAAGGGGGCTTGCGGCGGCTTCATGGTTTGGGGGCAGGCAGGATGGCCACGGACAGCGGCTCGATCTGGATGACCCAGTTGTTGGTGGTGTTCGGGACCACGGCCGCCACGGCGCGGGAGCGTGCCTTTTCCAGATCCCTGAATCCGACGAGCACCGCCACGAACTTGGTCTCGGGCTGCGCGGTGCGCTGGATGTCCTTGGTCTCGCCGGGGCGCAGCACGAACTCGTCGCGCACCACCATCTCGCTGCCCAGCAGGTCCTTGTCCCGCTCGAACAGGGAGATGAAGTCGGCCGCATCGAACTGCGTTCGTGCCTTGAGTTCGTACACGCGCACCATCACCGGCGAGGGGCGTTTGCGCGCATCGGGGTTGACCTGCTTGGCGGCGACGGCCTTGAGCTCGAGCACCGTGGGCGACGGCGCCATGAAGGGGATCTTCACCTTGGCGCAGCCTGCCAGCCCGAGCGACAGCCCGACGCCGGCCAGCGCCAGCAAGGTGGGCGCCAGCGCGCGGGAAAGGACGGACAGGGGGCGGGCCTTGGCGGCCTGGAGTGTGCGCATGCCAGACGAGGGGTAGGTGACCATGGACGGTGCCTTCGAGAATAAGGGCCGGTACAGACGGGCCGCGGTGACTTAGGTAACAAGCCGCCCCCTTTGACCAAGGTCAGTTGTGGCCGCTGCGGCGCGCTCCTAAGGTGCGCGCCATGACAGCCCTCCGCTCGCGCCGCCTTTCCCATCTGCTGCAACGTCCGGCCGGAAGCGGCGCGGGCTGGGGGGCGCTGCTGGCGGCGCTCACCCTGGTGATGGGCGCCCTCGTCGGTGGATGCGCGTCCCGCTCGCAGACCGCGGCGGTGGCGGCCACGGATGGCGGCGCCCGCCCACCGCAAACCGGCTTTGAGACGGGGGCGGCGCCAGCCGACGCGGACCTGTCATCGGGCGGCGATGGCGCGACCGGCGCGACCGCCGCAATCGGCGCAACCGCCGCATCGGGCCATCGCCCCGTCATCGGCCAGGACCTGGCCACGCGCCATGCCTTGTTCCGCGTCAGCGCCTTCGACGGCCTGCCGGGCTGGCGCCAGGACAAGCTGGACGAGGCCTGGGCGGCCTTCCGCGAGTCGTGCCGGGCGCTGGAGCGCAAGCCCGGCTGGAAGCCCTTGTGCGCGCAGGTCAAGTCGATCCAGGACCCGCAGGCCCGCCGCGTCTTCCTGGAACGCGAGTTCGCCTTGCTGACCGTGCAGAACACCGACCGCAGCCGCGAAGGCGAGATCACCGGCTACTACGAGCCCTTGCTCCAGGGGCGAGCGCAGCGCGACGCGCGCTTTCATGTGCCCGTCTATGGCGTGCCCAACGACCTCTACACCCTGGACTGGAAACAGGTGCCCGCCTCGCTGCGCAAGGCGGTGGTGCATGTGCGCCCCAGCGGCCGGCAACTGGCGCTGACCCAGGCCGGGCAGCCCGGCGCCATCCGCATGGATCTGCGCCGCTTCAGGCCCGACACCCTCGACCGCCGCCTGCGCGTGCGCATCCAGGGCCAGGAGGCGCTGCCTTATCTGAGCCGCGCCGAGATCGGCCGCCGCAGCGCGCTGGACGCGCCCGTGCTGGCCTGGGTGGACGATCCCGTCGCGCTCTACGCCATGCAGGTGCAGGGCACCGGCCGCATCCGCATGGCAGACGGCCAGGTGCTGCGCCTGCAGTATGCCGATCAGAACGGCCATCCCTTCAAGCCCATGCAGCTCGCGGCCCAAGGCCGCGAGCGCGTGCAGACGCGCGGCGCCGGCGAGGGCATGAACGCGGCCGATGAGGATGTGAACATCGAGCACTTCGACTTGGTGGACGATGCCTTTGCCGCCGTGGATGCGGCCGAGGCGGTGCCGCCGGATGAGGGGGCATCGCAAGGCGATGTCGTCACGCGGGGCCGTCAGACGGGTGGCACAGGCGTGGCCGATGGCGATGTCGCCGCAGCGGTCGAAGCCCTCACGCCAAGGCAAGGGGCCCGGGCCGCAGGCGCCCGCGCGGGTGTGGCGCAGCGGCCTGTCCAGCGCGCACCGGCCGCGTCGTCGAACCAGGTGGTGGACGACTTGCTGGCGCAGGCCCAAAGCGGCAAGAAGGACGTGCCGGCACAAGCGCGGCAACAGGGCGCGCGTCCCGCCACGCTGGCCGGCAAAGTCGGCGCGTCGGTCACGGGCGCGGCGCCGGCCACCATCACCACCGCCGCCTTGACACGCCGTCAGCGCGCCTTGGAGGCCGATCCCAGCTACGTCTTCTTCCGCATCGCTTCGGACCAATCCAAGGAGGCCGGCCCAGTCGGTGCCCTGGGCGTGCCCCTGACCGCGGGCCGCTCATTGGCCGTCGATCCGCGCGTGCTGCCCCTGGGCTACCCCGTCTTCCTGGATGCCGCACCGGGTGGCCGGCGCGCGCCCGACATGCAGCGTTTGATGTTCGCCCAGGACACGGGCGGTGCCATCCGGGGCGCGGTGCGCGCCGACTATTTCTGGGGTTTCGGCGCCGATGCCGGCAAGCAGGCGCGCCGCACCAAGCAGAAAGGGCGCATGTGGGTGCTGGTGCCGCACGCCGAGGTGCAGTCCCTGCTGTCGAGCAAGCTGGTCACCCGCGGCGCTGGCAACACGGCGGTGATCGACCGCGAGTGCCTGGTCGATGACGAGACCTTCTGCGACGACGCCGACGCGCCGGATGCAGGCCAGCCCTGAAGAGAAGAAGGGCGCCTTCGCCGCTCAGTTTTCACGTGACACGGCCGCCGAAGCATTTATACTGCGCAGGCTTTCGAGGAGCGTTGCAAGGCTGCCCACCCCCGTGGATGCAGGCCCCAGGCTCGAAAGATGCGTCGCCCGCCGACGTGATTCGCAACCGCGCTCACCCGCATGTGTCCCGCTGGGTGAGTTGCATCTGTACGGTTCCCGTACCCCAAGTCCCCCCGCCAGCGCATTGCGGCTTCTGAATTCTTAGGAGCTGAGCCATGACCGCTGTGTCCACCCCCAAACTGATCACCGAACACAAGGGCGTCGAGTGCATCGTCGCCGACATGTCCCTGGCCGCCTGGGGCCGCAAGGAAATCAAGATCGCCGAGAGCGAGATGCCTGCGCTGATGGCCATCCGCAAGGAATACGCCGCCACGCAGCCGCTCAAGGGCGCACGCGTCACGGGCTCGCTGCACATGACCATCCAGACCGCCGTGCTGGTGGAAACGCTCCAGGCCCTGGGCGCCGAAGTGCGCTGGGCCTCGTGCAACATCTTCTCCAC
>CAYPUS010000217.1:0-5689 GCA_964413815.1 uncultured Aquabacterium sp.
GGCTCGTTGAACGCGTCGGCCAACATGGCCAGGGCCTCTGCCTTGGTGATTCCTGTCACTTCATTGCCTCACTGCTTCCTGCCGTACAACCACTGCCACTTCCTGCAAACCTTCATGCCCCTGCGCCCGCCTCGTCTGTCGCCTTCGCCTCGGCCGGCGTCATCACGCGATGGATCAGGGGCACATCCGGGCCCAGCCGCACCACGGCCGAGCTCCATGACAAGCCCACCCCGTAGCCCAGCAGCATCAGAGTCTGCGCGCGGGCTTCGCGGTCGGCGAGTGACTTTGTCAACGTGACGGCCACCGAAGGCCCGCCGCAGTTGCCTGTCTCCTCGATGGTGAAGGGCACGCTGGCTTCGGGCAGGCCGCACTTCTTGATCAGGTGCTTCATGATGAAGCGGTTGGACTGATGGAAGAGGTAGTGGTCCACATCCTCGACGCGCTTGCCGGCGAAGGCCAGCGCCTCTTCGACCATGGCTGGCACGCGCTTGATGGTGAAGTTGAAGATGGCCGCGCCATCCATGAACACGTGGCGGTCGCGCGGGTCGGCCGGGTCGCGGTCGCGGAAGGCGCCGCCCTTGATGATCAGGCCGCCTGCCCCGCTGCCATCGGTGTACAGGCCGAAGCAGGCCTCGTCCGCCGGATCGTCCGACAGCTCCAGCGCGGTGGCCGAGCCGGCATCGCCGAAGAGCAAGGTGGTGGCGTGGTCATCGGCTGCGGGGAAGCGGCTCGGGGTCTCGCCGTGCAGCATCAGGATGCGCTGGTGCCCGCCGCCCTTGAGCATGGTGGCTGCCAGGTAGAGACCATAGGGATAGCCGGAGCAACCCAGGCCCACATCGAAGGCCGCGCAATGCACGTCCAGGCCCAGCCGCGCATGCACGATGCAGGCCGACGAGGGCAGGAAGTAATCGGGCGACTGGGTCACCATGATCAGGCCGCTGATGGAGGACGGCTCCCAGCCCAGTCGCGCCAGCAAGGCTTGGGCCGCATCGGTGCACAGATCGACCGAGGTCATGCCCGGTGTCACCACATGGCGGTGGCGCACGCCGGCCATCGAGACGACCTTGCGCACATCGGTGGCGCCATACGCATCGCCCAGGTCGAGGTTGTCGACCACCGCGGGCGGCACGCTGGTGGCCACTCCCGCGATGCGAAAGCCTTGCAGCCGCGACAGGCTCACGCGGCGCTCCCCGCGGCCGCGTCGGCCTGCTTGCGGCCGATGAAGGTCACCAGTGCGTCGATGGAATCGAGGTTCTCGGGCAGCATCTCGTCGTCCAGCACCTTGATGCCGAAGGTCTCCTCGACGAAGAGGATGATCTCCAGGATGCCGGTGGAATCCAGCAGGCCGGTCTCCAGGAAGGAGGCGCTGTCCTGCAGCTTGCTGCCGTCGTCGGTGAACAGGCAGTTCTCCAGCACGTACTGGCGCAGCGCTTGGCGGGTTTCGGGGCTGGGGGTGGACTGGCTCATGGGGCTCCGCTGAGTGGTTCAGGTCGCCACCGGCGAGGTGGCGTTGTCGATGAAATGGTGGTGCCAAGCCTGCATGGAGACCATGGCGACCAGGGCCTGATTGTCTCTTGTTCCCAATGTGGCGCAGCCTCGCGACGCCTTCTTGAGCAGCATCTCACCCATCGTGGGGTGGAAGTAGCCGTTGCCCTCAAGGCGCTGGCGCGACATCATTTCGGCCACCCAGGGCAAGGGCTGCCCGCTTTCCGCATGGAAAAAAGCCTGGGCATCCGGCGCGCGGTAAGGCTGCTTGCTGCGCGCCGCGGTCGAGGCCGGCAGGTAGCCGCGCATGGCCTGCTTGAGCACGTATTTCTCGTTGAGCGCGCGGATCTTCAGGCGCGCGGGCAGGCGGTTGGCGAAGGCAATGACGCGGTGGTCCAGATAGGGAAAGCGCCCTTCGACGCTGTTGGCCATCAGCATGCGATCGCCTTGCGAGCTCAGCAGGTAGTTGCCCATCAGCAAGCGCGCTTCCAGATATTGCGCACGCGCCAGCCAGGTCCAGCGCTCGGCGCCGGGTGGCAGCAGCGCGGCCAGTTCTTCGAGCACGGCCTCCACGGGCCTGGCGTCCGGCAGGAAGGCCTTGGTCTTGCTGGTCGAATCGATGCGCGGCAGGTGCGAGAACGCCGGGGCATCAGGCTGATCCAGGCCGATGCCGTAGAAGTGTTCAAGGTAAGTCTTGAGCCGCGCGCCGTGTTGGGCCAGATAGGGATAGAGCCGCTGCAGCAGCAAAGGCCGGCCGGCCGAGGCCGGCTGGCGGGCCCAGAAGCGCCGCACCTTGGTTTCCTTGAAAAGGTCGTAGCCGCCGAAAACCTCGTCGGCGCCCGCGCCGGTCAGCACGACCTTGAAGCCCTGTTCGCGCACCAGCGATGACAGGCGCTTCATCGGCGCGGGCGCCGTGCGCACCAGGGCCGTCTCGGTGTGGCGGATCACATCGGGCAGGTCCTGGCCGATGTCGCCGGCATGGCAGAGGATGCGGCTGTGCTGCGTGCCCAGGAAGTCGACCATGCGGTCCTGGTGCGCGGTCTCGTCGTGCTGGTGGCTGGCAAAGCCGATGGAGAAGGTGCGCAGCGGCGCCTGGGTTTCGCGGCGCACGATGCTGGCCAGAATGGACGAATCCAGGCCGCCCGACAGGTAGGCGCCGACAGGCACATCGGCGCGCAGGCGGATGCGCGTGGCATCGACCAGCAGTTCGCGCAGCTCGGCCATCAGGTCGTCGTCATGGCGGGGGTCCACGCCCTCTGTGCCATCGCCATGAGGGAACAGCCAGTCCCAGTAGCGCAGCACACGGTGGTGCAAGGCATGGTCGGCGCCCTCCTCGGCCACCAGCATGGTGCCGGGCTCCAGCGACAGCACGCCCTCGAACAAGGTGCGGCTGCCCACGGGCGCCCAGCAGGACATGATCTGGTCCAGGGCGATGCGGTCGGCGCGCGGTGCCTCGGGCCAGATGCGCAAGATGGCCTTGACCTCTGAGGCGAAGGCCAGTTGCGGCGCCTCGCTGCCGGGGCGGCCGAGGCGGTAATAGAGCGGCGCGATGCCCACCCGGTCGCGCACCAGCAGCAGCCGCGATGCGCCAGCGCGGCGCTCATCCCACAAGGCGATGGCGAACTGGCCGTTGAGTTGGGAGACGAAGTCGTCCCCGTGCTCTTCATAGAGGTGGACGAGCACCTCGGTGTCACTGTCGGTGTGGAAGTGGTGGCCGCGGCGCACCAGCATCTCCCTCAACTCGAGGTAGTTGTAGATCTCGCCGTTGAAGACGACGGCGACGCGCCCGTCCTCGTTGTAGATGGGCTGCGCGCCCCCCGCCAGATCGATGATGCTCAGCCGGGTGTGGGCCAGGCCCACCACGGGACGCTGCAGAAAGCCCGTACCATCAGGGCCACGGTGGTGCAGCGCGTCGGCCATCGCGGCCAATTGGGAGGTGGATGGGCTGCGGGCGGTGCCGAGCGCACCCCGCCAATCCAGCAACCCCGCAATACCGCACATCCACTGTTCCCTGTCCGCTTGACTCGGTGGATGATACGCACATTCGCCCCCGCCGCGCATCCCCCCGAGCCCGGAGAAGTACGCTTGATCCTGCAAACTCTTCCCGCAGAAGCCAGCCTGGTGTCCTTGCTGGCCCGCCTGGCGGCGCAGTGCCGTGCCAATCCCGGCAAGACCGCCTTCCTGGACGGGGCCCAGACCACCGATTACGCCAGCCTCTGGGCCGGCGTGCTCAACTGGCAAAAGCTGCTGCAGGGCCACATCGCCGCGGGCGATCGGGTTGCCGTGTTGATGGACAACAGCGCCGGCGGCGCGGCCGTGGGCTACGGCATCTGGGCGGCTGGCGGCGTCTGGGTCGGGCTCAACACCAGCCTGAAAGAAGCCGACCTGCTTTGGCAGATCCGGCAATGCGGGGCGCGTGCGCTGGTGGCAGGCGACAAGTACGAAGCCATTGCACGGGCCGCCAAGGCCGAGGGCGTGACGGTCTGGCTGCACAGCGGCCCGGCCGCGACGCCGGGGGGCGCCCCCCTCCCGCCCGACATGGACCAGGCCACCGAAACCCTCCTCCAGGCCGATGCCCACCTGCTGGCGCACCCGGCCGCCATCATCTACACCTCGGGCACCACCGGCATGCCCAAAGGGGTGGTGCTCACGCATGCCAACCTGGCCGCCAATGCCGCCGCCATCCAGGCCAGCCTGCCGATGCGCCCCGATGACGTCACGCTGTGCCTGCTGCCTTTCTTCTATGCCTTCGGCTTCTCGGTGCTGCACACGCATCTCTCGCTGGGCGCCACACTGGCGCTGGAACACTCGCTGATGTACCCGCAGAAGGTTCTGCAGCGCATGAGCGATGTGCGGGCCACCGCCTTCTATGGCGTGCCGTCGAGCTACTACCTGCTGCTCGAACGCGGTCATCTGGCGCGCGCGCAATTGGGCAAGCTGCGTTACTGCGCCCAGGCCGGCGGCGCCATGGACCCGGCCCGCATCGACGAGGTCTGCGCCGCCCTGCCCCAGGCGGCCTTTCATGTGATGTACGGCCAGACCGAGGCCTGTTCGCGCCTGAGCACACTGCCGGCGGCCTGGCGCCAGACCAAGCGCGGCTCGGTGGGCATCGCGCTGCCAGGCGTGAAGCTCTCGGTCCAGGATGAACATGGCGGCCTGCTGCCGGCCGGCCAGATCGGTGAGGTCTGCGCTCAAGGCCCCAATGTCATGCAAGGCTACTGGGCCGCGCCTGAAGACACCGCCCGCACGCTGCAAGGCGGCTGGCTGCACACCGGTGACCTGGGTTACCTCGACGAGGACGGCTGCCTGTTCATCACCGGCCGCATCCGCGAACAGATCAAGACCGGCGCGCACCGGGTCAGCCCCTGGGAGATCGAACAGCTCATCCAGAGCGTGGACGGTGTGCGCGAGGCCGCCGTCGTGGGCGAGCCCGATCCCCTGCTCGGCGAAATCATCCACGCCTACGTCATCGCCGAGGCCGCCTCCGACCCGCTGCGCAAGGCCATCATGCAGGCCTGCAAGATGCGCCTGGCGGCCTACAAGGTTCCCAAGCACCTGAGCTTCGTGGCGGGCTTTCCCCGCACCGGCTCGGGCAAGGTCCAAAAGCACCTGCTGAGCGCCATGGCGCCTGCCTCGTCCTCACCCTCTTCTCCACCCGCAGATCCTGCCATCCAAGCCCATGACGCCTGACATCGACGCCCTGACCGCCCAACTGCTTGCCTTCGACAAGGACGCAGAGATCGCCCGCATCACCGAACGCATGCGCGAGATGCTGCGCCTGCACCTGCGACGGCGCGGGCTGGTGGTGGCCATGTCGGGCGGCATCGACAGCTCGGTGTGCGCCGCGCTGGCCGTCAAGGCCCTGGGCCCCGGCAAGGTCTTCGGCCTGCTGATGCCCGAACGCGATTCGTCCTCCGAGAGTGTGGTCAAGGGCCGCACCCTGGCCGAGCATCTGGGCATCGAATACACCATCCAGGACATCGCCCCCACGCTGGAGGCGATCGGCTGCTACCAGTGGCGCGACGACGCCATCCGCGCGGTCTTTCCCGCCTACGGTGAAGGCTGGAAGAACAAGATCGTGATCGCTGGCGGCACCGCCGGCCAGTTCAACCACTTCAAGCTGGTCGTGGCCGACCCGTCCGGCGCGCAGCAGGAACAGCGCCTGGGCCTGCGCGAATACCTGCCGATCGTGGCCGCGACCAAC
>CAYPUS010000218.1:0-5686 GCA_964413815.1 uncultured Aquabacterium sp.
GTCGCGCTCGCACGAACTGCAGATCGACTATGAGCGGCTGGAGATCGACAAGCGCGCCCAGGCCACGCCGCTGCGCGTCGAGAAGCTGGCGCGCGAGAAGTTGCGCATGTTCAACAACACCCCCGGCGTCACCCACTATGTGAGCAGCGCCGGCGCGGCTGTCGGTGCCGGTGCTGGTTCAGACGGGGCCGAGGCCGGCGCCATGCCGCAAGAAGCCGCCTCGCAAGGAGCGCAGCCATGAGCCGCGTGGGTGAGCTCTTTCGCCGCCTGCGGGGCCAGCCGCGCCGTCAGGGCGCCGCGGCGATGCCGACCGTGCGCTATGCGACCAGCCCGCTGCTGGCCTCGCGCACGCCGCCTTGGCGCGTCAAGTTTCTGATCGGCGCGCTGGGCCTGGGTTTCGCCGTGCTGATCGGCCGTGCGGCCTGGATCCAGATCATCCACAACGACTTCTTCCTGCAGCAAGGTGCCAGCCGCTATGAGCGCCGCATCGAGCTGGAGGGCAACCGCGGGCGCATCCTGGATCGCAACGGCGACCTGCTCGCATCCAGCGTGCCGGCGCCCTCGCTGTGGGCCATCCCCAAGGACATGACCGCGTCCAAGAGCGACCTCAAGGCCCTGGCCAAGCTGCTGGACATGCCGGTGGCGGACCTGAACAAGCGCTTGAAGTCCAACCAGAACTTCGTCTGGCTGCGCCGCAAGGTGCCAGACGCGGTGGCCGAGCAGGTGGCCGCGCTCAAGATCAAGGGCGTCTATGAACTGCGCGAATCCAAGCGCCACTACCCCGAGGGCGAGGCTGCCGCGCACATCGTGGGCTTCACCAACATCGAAGACGAAGGCCAGGAAGGCATCGAGCTGGCGTTCCAGAAGCAGTTGGCCGGCCGCGATGGTTCGCGCCAGGTGATCAAGGACCGGCTGGGCCGTGTGGTCGAGTCGGTGGGCGACATGGTGCCGCCGGAAGACGGCCAGGCCATCCGCCTGTCCATCGATGCCAAGGTGCAGTTCTACGCCTACCAGCGCATCCGCGACGCCGTGGCCCAGCACAAGGCCAAGGCCGGCAGCGTCGTGGTGCTCGATGCCGTCACGGGCGAGGTGCTGGCGCTGGCCAATGTGCCCAGCTACCAACCTGACGACCGCCGCAATCTGACCGGCGCCCAACTGCGCAACCGCGCTCTGACCGACACCTTCGAGCCTGGCTCGACGATGAAGCCGGTGATCGCCGCGCTGGCCCTGGAAACCCGCCGCGTGACCCCGCAGACGGTGATCAGCACCGCGCCGGGCCGCCTGACCATCGACGGCTCGACCATCTCCGATGCGCACCCGCACGGCGACCTGACGGTCGAAGGCGTGATCCAGAAATCGAGCAACGTGGGCACGGCCAAGCTCGCCTTGCAGATGCAGCCGCGCGAGATGTGGGAGATGTTCTCGGCCGTGGGGCTGGGCCGCAAGCCGCAGATCGGCTTTCCTGGCGCCGTCACCGGACGCCTGCGTCCCTACAAGTCCTGGCGGCGCATCGAGCAGGTCACGATGAGCTATGGCTACGGTCTGTCGGCCAGCCTGTTCCAGCTGGCCCAGGCCTACACGGTCTTCGCCAGCGATGGCGAGCTGATCCCCATCACCCTGCTCAAGCGGGAAGGGTTGAGCGATGACGCCCCCCGCAAGATGGCCGGCAGCGATGCCGAAGAGCGCCCTGTACTGGCCTTCAAGACCGCCTTCCGCACGGGAGGCTCCGGCATATCCGGCGCCAATGACGCGGATGACGAGGTGGTGCCGGTGCGCGGCACGCGCGTGATCTCGCCCGAGACCGCGCAAGCCGTGCGCAAGATGCTGCGCATGGCCGCCGAGCCAGGCGGCACGGCGCCGATGGCCCGCACCCAGGGCTACAGCGTGGGCGGCAAGTCCGGCACCGCGCACAAGCAGGAAGGCAAGGGCTACGCGGGCAACAAGTACCGCTCGTGGTTCGTGGGGATCGCCCCCATCAGCAAGCCCCGCATCGTCGTGGCGGTGATGGTCGACGAGCCCTCGAACGGCGCCTACTATGGTGGCGCGGTCGCAGGGCCCGTGTTCAGCCAGGTCGTGCAGCAGACCCTGCACCGCCTCGGCGTGTTGCCCGACATGGAGGTCCAGCCCAACATCATGCCGAGCGAGCCGGCAGAACTGGAGAGCTTCTGATGGCCCGGACCGTCTTGCACCTGCAAAGCACCGAAGAGGCGCTGGCATGGTTGCGCCGCTCCGGTGTCACCCGGCTGACGGTCGACAGCCGCCAAATCCCGGAGATGGCGGGCTCGGCCGATGGTGGCGTGTGTTTCATCGCCTGGCCGGGGGCGGCGCGCGATGGCCGCGCCTTCGTGGCCCAGGCCCTGCGTGACGGCGCCAGCGTCTGCCTCGTCGAGGCCGATGGCGTGGCGGCGTTTGCTGGCGATTGGGACGATGCAGCGGGCGCCACAGACAGCGCCGACAGCACGCACGCCCCGCGCGTGGCCTGCCTGCCGGGCCTGAAGGCGCGCAGCGCCGAGATCGCCCACGGCTTCTTCCACGAGCCCAGCGCCGAACTGAGCGTGCTGGCCGTGACAGGCACCAATGGCAAGACCTCGACCTCGTGGTGGACGGCGCAGGCCCTGAGCGCGCTGGGCCGGGGCTGCGGCGTCATCGGCACACTGGGCGTGGGGCAGGTCGGCACCGGCGCCTTCGTGCCCACGGGGCTGACCACGCCCGATCCCATCACCTTGCACGCCACCTTCCGCCGGTTTGCGGACCAGGGGCTGAAGGCCGCCGCCATCGAGGCCTCGTCCATCGGCATCGAAGAGCTGCGCCTGCACGCCACCCACATCCAGGTGGCGCAGTTCACCAACTTCACGCAGGACCACCTCGACTACCACGGCAGCATGGAAGCCTACTGGGCGGCCAAGCGGCGCCTGTTCGACTGGCCCGAGCTCAAAGCGGTGGTGCTGAACATGGACGACCCGATGGGCCAGGGCCTGCTGCGCCAGGCCCAGGCTCGCCACCTCGATTGCTGGACCTACGGTCAGGCTGAAGCCGTGCGCCTGCGCGCCGTGGAGATCCATTACCTGCCGCAGGGCCTGTCCTTCGATGTGCTCGAACGCAGTGCGTCGCTGCGCGACATCGTTGACCGCGTGACCGTGCACGCGCCCATCATCGGCGCTTTCAATGTGGCCAACCTGCTGGCCGTGATCGGCGGCCTGCGCGCCGTGGGCGTGTCGCTGGCCGATGCCGCGCGCGCCTGCAGCGGCCTGCAGCCCGTGCCCGGGCGCATGCAGATCGTCGATGCGGGCGATGGCCTGCCGCATGGCATGCAGCCCATGGCCGTGGTCGACTATGCCCACACGCCCGATGCCCTGCTCAAGGCCATCGAGGCACTGCGGCCGGTGGCCAATGCGCGCGGCGGCAAGCTGTGGTGCGTGTTTGGCTGCGGTGGTGGCCGCGATGCGGGCAAGCGTCCCCTGATGGGCCAGATCGCCGCACACCATGCCGACCGCGTCGTGCTGACCAGCGACAACCCGCGCGGTGAAGCGCCCGATTTCATCCTGGCGCAGATCCTGGCAGGCATTGCGCGCCAGGAAGGCGTGGACGTGATCGAGGACCGTCGCGCCGCCATCGCCCATGCCCTGGGCGATGCCCAGGACCGCGACATCGTCCTGATCGCCGGTAAAGGCCACGAGCCTTATCAAGAAGTGGCCGGCGTCAGGCACCCCTTTTCCGACGTGGACGAAGCACGTCGCGCGCTGGCGCGGCGCGCCGCGCCCCATTCCGATTTGCGCATTCCCATGATGATGACCCTGGGCCTGGCCCATGAGCTCCTGCCAGGCTCGATCCTGACGGGCGACCCGGCCACGCCGATCGCGCGGGTGCACACCGACACCCGCACGCTGCAGCACGGCGACCTGTTCATCGCCCTGCGCGGCGAACGCTTCGATGCGCACGACTTCCTGCCGCAGGCCGCCCAGGCCGGTGCGGTGGCCGTGATCGCGCAGCATGGTGTGGCCGCCTGTGGCCTGCCGGGCCTGACCGTGCCCGACACGCGCGCGGCCCTGGGCATGCTGGCCGCTGGCTGGCGCGCGCGCTTCAACATCCCGCTGATCGCCGTCACGGGCAGCAATGGCAAGACCACGGTCACGCAGATGATCGCGGCCATCTTGAAGACCTGGGTGGCGTCGCAAGGCGCGCCCGAGGCTTCGCTGGCCACGCAAGGCAACTTCAACAACGACATCGGTCTGCCCCTGACCCTGCTGCGCCTGCGCGAAGGCCAGCACCGCTGCGCCGTGGTCGAACTCGGCATGAACCACCCGGGCGAGATCGCGCAGCTGGCGGCCATCGCCGCGCCCACGGTCGCCGTGGTCAACAACGCCCAGCGCGAACACCAGGAGTTCATGCACACGGTCGAGGCCGTCGCGCGCGAGAACGGTGCCGTGCTGCAGGCCCTCACACGCCAGGGTGTGGCGGTGTTTCCGGCGGACGATGCCTACACGCCGGTCTGGCAGGAGCTGGCCAATGGCTATGGCAAGCAGACCTTCGCCACCCGCGAGGCTGGTGCGGCCGATGCCGATGCCGGTGCCGATGGCGCCGCGATGACGGGTGCCGCGCACTGGGCGGCGGAGCCCTCGCCGCACTGGGTGATCGCGCTGCGCACGCAACAGGGCCAGGCCCAGGTCAAGCTCAAGATGGCCGGTGCCCACAACGTGCGCAATGCCCTGGCCGCGGCCGCGGCGGCATTGGGTGCCGGCGTGCCGCTGGCCGTGATCGCCCAGGGCCTGTCGGCCTTCGAGCCGGTCAAGGGCCGCTCGCAGCTGCGCCGCATCGACATCGAAGGCCGCGCTGTCACGCTGGTCGACGACAGCTACAACGCCAATCCCGATTCGGTGCGCGCGGCCATCGACATGCTCGCCGGCCTGCCCGGTCCGCATTGGCTGGTGCTGGGCGACATGGGCGAGGTGGGCACGCAAGGCCCGCTTTTCCACCGCGAGGTCGGCGCCTATGCGCGCGAGCGCGGCATTGAACATTTCTGGACGGCCGGCACGCTGTGCGCGCACGCCGCCCAGGCTTATGACGCCGCCCGGGTGGGCGGCAGCGACGGGTCCGGCGGCCCGGCGCACCCTGCGCGCCATTTCGACAGCGCGCAGGCCATCGTTGCGGCGCTGCCGTCTCTGG
This sequence comes from uncultured Aquabacterium sp., assembly GCA_964413815.1. Lineage (GTDB taxonomy): Bacteria > Pseudomonadota > Gammaproteobacteria > Burkholderiales > Burkholderiaceae_C > Aquabacterium. The sequence continues at coordinate 5,164 of CAYPUS010000218.1, forward strand.
GGCAGGCGCCGGCTGCCGCATCGGTCTTGGTCAAAGGGTCCCGCTTCATGAAGATGGAACAAGTCATTGCTGTGCTGAGCGGAGGTGCCCATGCTGCTTAGTCTGGCCTTGTGGCTTCAGGAGCTCTTGCCCGAGTTCGGCTTCCTGCGCGTCTTCCAATACCTGACCTTCCGCGCGGTGATGGCCGCCATGACCGCCTTGCTGATCGGCCTGTGGCTGGGCCCGGTGGTGATCCGCAAGCTGACCGAACTCAAGATCGGCCAGCCCATCCGTGAATACGGCATGGACACCCACCTGAGCAAGCGCGGCACGCCCACCATGGGCGGCGCGCTGATCCTGCTGGCCATCGGCCTGTCGACGCTGCTGTGGTTCGACTGGGCCAACCGCTTCGTGTGGATCGTGATGATCGTGACGCTGGGCTTCGGCGCCATCGGCTGGGTCGATGACTGGCGCAAGGTGGTCAACAAGGACCCGGAAGGCATGCCCTCGAAAGAGAAGTACTTCTGGCAGAGCCTCATCGGCC
>CAYPUS010000219.1:0-5683 GCA_964413815.1 uncultured Aquabacterium sp.
TGCCCGATGCCGGCGGAGTGATGTTCGTGCCCGCCTTCACCGGACTGGGCGCGCCCTACTGGCAAAGCGATGCGCGCGGCGCCATCGTGGGACTGACGCGCGGCAGCACCGTGGCCCACATTGCGCGGGCCGCGCTGGAGTCGATCGCCTTCCAGAGCGCGGCCCTGCTGGATGCGATGAGCCGCGACGCCGTGGCCGCAGGCGGCCGCCCCGTGAGCGAGCTGCGCGTGGACGGCGGCGCCTGCGTCAACAACCTCCTGATGCAGTTCCAGGCCGATCTGCTGGGCATCCCGGTGGTGCGTCCCGCGGTCACCGAGACCACGGCGCTGGGCGCGGCCTACCTGGCCGGCCTGTCCACCGGCGTCTATGCCGACACGACCGCCATCGCCAAGCTGTGGCGGGCCGAGCGCACCTTCTACCCCACCCTGCCGCGAGACCGGGCGGCCGAGTTGATGGCGGGATGGGAGAAGGCGGTCAGGCAGGCATGCGCGACATGAGGCATGCATTAGATGGAAACCCTGGGGTGACCCTGCCAGGCATTCAATGCCCTGCATTTTTTCGCCCCTTGATAACAACGTCTTCCTTGTCCCTGATTGCCACAGGTGACACCCAGGCTCCTAGATTGGAATCGACAGCGATTAACTGCTGTCGTTACACACAATCAATCCAATCAATAGGAGCTTTTCAATGCGTACCCTTTCTCATATGGAAGTTGTGGCCGTGCAAGGTGCTGGCATCGCCGAACTCAAGAAGAAGTGGAGCGATCTGCTGGCCGCCATCGGCAAGACGGTGGTGGAGGTCGACGTGGTCGGCAAGCCCGAGGGATCGGCCGTCGTGACGGTGACAAACAACCTGGTCAACGTGCTGGTCAACGTCGTGTGGGGCAAGAAGTAAAGGGCTGAACTACTGACCTCGCAGAGGGTGTTCCCGGGAATACCCTCTGCACCAGGGCTCAGCCGGTTCGCACCGCGGTTGGCCACTTATCATCCGCCCTCACCAAAGAGAAACCAGGGCGATCAAAGCCACTCGATTGGGGGTGCGCCATTGGGGGTACCGCCTCGCAGGCGTTTGGGACATCATCCCGTCTCCTCGCGCCCGCGTCCTGCCCCAAAAGTTGCATTGCCAGGCCGCCCAGCGGCCTTTGCTCTGTTTAGACAACCGTAGTCCGTGATGCCTTTCCCAGCCCGCAGGGCGCGTTTGACACTGATCCCGCTGACCGCCATGGCGCTCCTGTCCATGACGGGCGGCGCCCTGGCGCAGTCCGTGGACGGCGAGGGCCTGCCATCCCTGCGCCCCGCGTCCACTTTGAACCTCGGCGCGCTGGCGGGCCGGCCCGCGGCATTGGTTGCGGCATCTGCGCCTGCGGCCTCACCCGAAGCAGACGCCCCCGCCACCCACGCGCCCACCGCCAGCGAGATGCCGGCGGATGGCCGTGCCGCCACGCCTTTGCCCTTGCTGGTGGACGCGGCCGAACGCGCGGCGGCCAACCGCGTGGCCGACGCCAGCGTCGATGCGGCCCGCGCACAGGCCGACCAAGCCTGGCGCGCGGCGTGGATGCCGCGCGTGGACGCCAGCGCCAGCCGGGTGCAGCAAAGGCGCAACCAAAGCCTCAGCCAGAGCGGCGCCCCCGACTCCGACCTCAAGAGCCGTGGCCCCGCCACCAACCTGACGCTCAGTGCCTCGCTGCCCGTGTGGCGCGCCGCCGACCGCGCGGTCGCACGCGCCCAGGCCGCCATCACCGAACAGGCCGCGTGGCAGGCCCGCCGCCAGCGCAGCGACACAGCCCGCGAGGTCTGCCTGACCTACATCGGCGCGGCCGAATCCAATGAGCAGCGCCGCCTGGCCGAGGCGCAGCAGCAACTGCTCCAAGAGCAACTGCACATCAACGACCGCCGCCTGCAGGCCGGCATGGGCACCGTGCTCGACCAGCTCGAAACCCGCACCCGCCTCGACCAGGCCAGCGCCTCGGTGCAGGAGCTGGTCATGCGTGCGACCTCGCAGCGCCTGGTGCTCGAGCGCCTGAGCGCCCGGCCCGTGCAACTGCCCGCCGGCTTCAACCCCGACACCGCCCGCTCGCCGCATGGCCTGCCCAGCCTGGCCGAAGCCCTGACCCTGGCCGAGGACCACAACCCCGACATCCGCGATGCGCGCGCCGCCGTCGAAGCCGCCCGCCTGACCAGCACCGCACGCGATGCCGAGTTCTGGCAGCCCACGGTCGATGCGGTGGCTTCGGTCGAGCAAGAACGCGTGACCGCCAACTACGGTGGCGACCTCACCCAGACGCAGCGCGACACCAACCGCACGGTGGGCGTGCAGCTCAACTGGCCGCTGTTCACCGGCGGCGTGCAGCAAAGCCGCGTCAAAGAAGCGACCGCCTTGCTGAGCCAGAGCCAGGCGCGCCTGGAGGATGCCCTGGGCCAGGTCCAGACCGCCTTGCGCGACGCCTACCAGAACCTGACGCAGGCCCAGGCCATCATCGCCTCGCAGCAGGCCGTCGAGGCCACCGCCACCGCCACCTTCGAGGCCGTGCGCAAGGCTTTCGTGGCGGGCATGCGCACCAACATCGACCTGCTCAACGCCCAGCAGCAGATCTACTCCGCGCGCCAGAACGTGGTGGCCGCACGCGTCACCGCCTTGAGCGCGCAGGTCAGCATCCTCGCGCTGCTCGACCGTCTGGATGGCGACCACGTCGCCGCCCTCACACCCCATTTCGACGTCCAGGCCATGTCGGCCTCGCTGTCGCTGTCCACCCCGATGCAGATTGCCCGATGAGCGCCCGATGAGTGCCCCATGAGTGCCGAAAACGATCCCCAATCCCTGTTCCGGCAAGAGGTGCTGGCCGCCAAGGCCGACACCGGCGTCGGCGCGGCCCTGCATATCCGTCCCGTGGGGGCCAATCGCCTCACGGCTTTCTTCGTGATGCTGGCCCTGATGGTGCTGGGCGTGCTGATCTTCGGCTCCTACACCAAGAAGGAGCGCGTGCAAGGCGCGATCCAGGCCCGCGAAGGCGTCGCGATGATCGTGCCGCCCGAGGCCGGGCAGGTCAAACGCGTGCTCGTCAAGGAAGGCCAGCAGGTCCAGGCCGGCGATGTGATCGCCGAGATGAGCTACGAGCGCTACTCCGATGCTGGCAGCACCCAGGCCCTGCTGGAAACCAATCTGGCCAGCCAGCGCGACCAGGTGCGCAGCCAGCTCCAGAGCCAGGACCAGGCCCATGCCGCCACCATCGCAGGGCTCGACCAACGCATCGCCCAAGGCCAGCGCGACGCCGCTTCGCTGGCCGAAGAGATCCGGCTGATGTCGCAGCAGATCGCCTCCACGCGCAAGCTGCTCGACCAGCTCAAGCCGCTGCTGGCCGAGAAGATCGTCTCCGAGCTGCAGTACGAGCAGCAGAACCAGACCCTGCTCGAGCAGAACGCACGCCTGCAGACTCTGCAGCGCCAGCGCGGCGCGGCCCTGGCCGATGCCATCCAGGCGCGCGAAGAACGCGACCGCCTCAGCGCCCAGCACCGCGTCACCCGCGCCGGCCTCGACCGCGATCTGCTGACCCTGCAACAAGAAGAAGTGCAGCGCCGCGGCGCGCGCCTGACGCTGCTCAAGGCGCCCATCGACGGCGTCGTCTCCGGCCTGGTGGCCACGCCTGGCCAGGCCACCCCGGCCGGCAGCTCGCTGGCCTCCATCGTGCCCAGCAAATCGCCGCTGGACGCGGTGCTCTATGTGCCCAGCACGGCCATCGGCTTCATCAAGCAAGGCCAGGGCGTGCGCCTGAGCTATGACGCCTTCCCTTATCAGCGCTTCGGCCAGTACCGCGGCGTGGTCGACAGCGTCTCGCAGACCGATGTGCCGGTCAACGTCGGCGGCCAGGGTGGCAACCAGGATCGCCGTGCCTTCTTCCTGGTGCGCGTCAAGCTCGAGAGCAACACCGTCGAGGCCTATGGCACCCAGGTGGCCCTGCGCCCGGGCCACACGCTCACCGCCGACATCGAGATCGACCGCCGCAGGTTGTTCCGCTGGATGCTCGACCCCCTGTTCGCCTTCAGCGGCAAGCTCTGAACGGCCTGAGGCCCAGAACGACCCATGTCCACCCCAAGCGTCAACGTCCTGTCCCTGCTGCCCAAGAGCCGCGTGCCCATGATCCTGCAGTCGGAGGCGGCCGAGTGCGGCCTGGCCTGCTTGGCCATGGTCGTGTCCTACCACGGCCATGAAACCGATCTGCTGACCCTGCGCCGCCGCTTCGAGCTGTCCTCGCGCGGCGCCACGCTGGCGCGCCTGATGGAGATCGCCGAGGCGCTGAACTTCGCCAACCGCGCGCTGCGCCTCGAACTCGAAGAGCTGCCCCAGTTGCAGGCCCCCTGCCTGCTGCACTGGGACTTGAACCACTTCGTGGTGCTCGTCAAGGCCGACGACCAGAAGATCACCATCCACGACCCGGCCGTGGGCGAGCGCACCATGACGCTCAAGGAGGCCAGCCCCCACTTCACCGGCGTGGCGCTGGAGCTGGCCCCGGCCCCGGGCTTTCAGAAGAAGCAGGACAGGACCCCCTTCGACCTGCGTGTGCTGTTCACCGGTCAGAAAGGCCTGTGGCGCGCCTTTAGCCAGATGGCGCTGCTGTCCATCGTGCTGGAGGTCTTCGCGATCCTGATGCCGATGCTCAGCCAGTGGATCATCGACGACGTGGTGGTCACCCGCGATGCGCCGCTGCTGACGGTGCTGGCCCTGGCCACCTTCCTGCTGGCGGTGATGGCGCTGGGCACGCGGCTGCTGCGCAGCTGGGTGGTGCTGGGCGCCAGCCTGACCTGGAAGATTTCGTCGAGCACCAATGTGTTCCGCTACATGCTCAAGCTGCCGCTGTCCTACTTCGACAAGCGGCACACGGGCGATGTGCTCTCGCGCTTCGAGTCGGTCAACCACATCCAGGACACCATCACCACCAACCTGGTCGAGACCGTGCTCGACGGCGTGGTCAGCCTGGTCACGCTAGGCCTGATGTTCATGTACAGCCCGCTGCTGGCCGGCATCGTGCTGCTGGTGGCCGTGCTGCACGCCATCGTGCGCTTCACCGTCTTCAAGCCCTACCGTCAGGCGGCCGAAGAGCTGATCGTGCGCCAGGCCAATGCCCAGACCTTCCTGCTCGAAACGCTGCGCGGGGTGTCGGCCATCAAGTTCTTCGCCAAGCCCACCTGGCGGGTCGGCGGCTGGATGAACCAGCAGGCCGCGATGGTCAACGCCCACGTCAAGCAAGAGCGCATCGGCATCCTCTACCAGGGTGTCAACGGCGTGATCGGCGCGGTCGAGCAGGCCCTGGTGCTCTATCTGGCGGCCATGATGATCCTGCAGGACCAGTTCTCCATCGGCATGCTGGTGGCCTTCCTGGCCTACAAGAGCCAGTTCCTGCAACGCGCGGCCGAGCTGCTCGAGCGCGTCATCAACCTGCGCCTGCTCAAGCTGCAAGGCGAGCGCCTGGCCGACATCGTGCTGAGCGAACCCGAAGCGGCCTCGCCGCCGCAGGCCAAGGACTCGCTCAAGGCCGACGAGCCCATGACCCTGGAGGTGCGCAACGTCACCTTCCGCTATGCGGCCGGCGAAGAGCCCGTGCTCAACGACATCTCGCTGAGCGTGCGCACCGGCCAGGCCGTGGCCATCGTGGGCCCGTCGGGCTGCGGCAAGTCGACGCTGCTGAAGG
>CAYPUS010000220.1:0-1429 GCA_964413815.1 uncultured Aquabacterium sp.
CCGGCCAAAAATGGTGATTGCCCCAGAGCATGGGCAGGACCAGCGGCAGGCTGGCCGCCACCCCGAACAGCACCGGCCCCCAGACCTGCCACCAGGGCATCAGCTCATCCTGCAGCGGCGCGTCGTCGGCCTGGACCTGGGCGTGGTAGCCGGCATCTTCGATCGCCTTCACCAGCACCGCTGCATCCAGCGCGCCCGAAGGCTGAGGCAGGACGCTCGCCATCTCGGTGGCGAAATTGACCTGCGCCGACTGCACGCCCGGCACTTTGCCCAGCGCCTTCTCGACACGGCGCACACAGGCCGCGCAGGTCATGCCCCGCACGGCAAGCTGGATGGGCGCTGGCCCGTGGGGGGACGACGGGTAGGCTTCGCGGGGAAGGGGCAGGCTGGCGTTCATGGCGGTGTGTCCGGGCGGTGATGCATGATGGCACTGTCAAGCTTGACATGATGTCAAGGTCAAGCGAGATGTTGAACAAGCCCTGTGCGAGCGAGGCCATGAGCCCTCATTTGACTCTGACATCATGTCAAGGTTCACACTTGGCCGCATCCCTTCCCCTTCTCTCTCCCCTTTCCCTTCACGCATTGAGCAAGGCACCCCCATGAACACGCCCCTGAACCCTCAACAAACCACCCACGCCCTGCAGGTCAAGGGCATGAGCTGCCAGCACTGTGTCAAGGCCGTGACCAAGGCCATCCAGGCGCGCGATCCGCAGGCCGCTGTGAACGTCGACCTCCCGCAAGGCCTGGTCCAGGTGCAGAGCACGCTGAGCCGCGAAGCGATCGCCGCGGCCATCGACGAGGAAGGCTATGAAGTCCAGGCCTGAGCCGCGCGGCATGGCGGTCAACATCGGCGAGGCCTCGCGGCAGACCGGCGTGTCGCCCAAGATGATCCGTCACTACGAAGGCCTGGGCCTGCTGCCGGCGCCGCCGCGCACCGACTCGGGCTACCGGCGCTATGACGGCGACGCCATCCACACCCTGCACTTCATCCGCCGCGCGCGTGACCTGGGCTTTGGCATGGCCGACATCGCGCAATTGCTGGATCTGTGGCGCAATCGCCGCCGCGCCAGCAGCGCCGTCAAGAAGCTGGCGCTGGCGCATGTGCAGGCCCTGCAGGAACGCATCGATGCGCTAAGCTCGATGCAGCGCACGCTGAGCACACTGGCCGAGCAGTGCCAAGGCGACGAGCGCGCTTGCTGCCCGATCCTGGATGACCTGGCAGGCAGCCCGCCCGGCGCAGACAAAGCCCCCTGCCACTGAAGGAGCCCCGCCCATGTCGAGCCACCCTGCCGCCAGCGCGCCCACCCAGCAAGCCACACAAGCTGCCACCAACACGCTGCGCACCTCCCAGATCAGTGCCTGCGGCGTCCGCAGCCGCGTGTTGCAGGGCGGCCCCAATTTGCGGGCCACCGAAGCGGTGGTCTTCGTG
>CAYPUS010000220.1:1439-5101 GCA_964413815.1 uncultured Aquabacterium sp.
GCATGGCAACCCCGGCTCGGCCGAGGACTGGACGGACCTGATGACGGCGCTGGCGCCGCATGTGCGCGTCGTCGCCATCGACATGCCGGGCTTCGGCAAGGCCGACAAGCCCGAGCACTATCCCTATTCCGTCGAAGGTGGCGCGTCCTTCCTGACCGAGGCGCTCAAGGAACTGGGCGTGCTGCGCGCGCACCTGGTGTTGCACGACTTCGGCGGCCCTTGGGGCCTGCTGTGGGCCGCGATGAACCCCATGGGCCTGGCCAGCCTCACCCTGATCAACACCGGCCTGGTCAAGGACTACCGCTGGCACTTCATGGCCCGCGTGTGGCGCACGCCGCTGCTGGGTGAATTGCAAATGCGCACCACCAACCGCAGCGGCTTTCACTGGGCGATGAAGATCGGCTGTCCGCGTGGCCTGCCGAGGGCGTTTGTCGACCGCATGTACGACGACATGGACCGCGGCACCCAGCAGGCCGTGCTCAAGCTCTACCGCGCCACGGACGACCTGAACGCGCGCAGCCAGATCCTGTCGAACATGCTCAAGCCGGTGAACCCGCCGGCGCTGGTGGTCTGGGGCGCGGCCGATCCCTATCTGCCCGTGCGGCTGGCCGAGTTCCAGAAAGAGACCTTTCCACGCGCGCAGGTGGTGCTGTTGCCCGACAGCGGACACTTCCCGTTTGCCGACAATCCAGAGGGCGTGGCCAAGGTGGTCGTGCCGTTCATCGTGGCACAGTTGGCATCCAAGGCGGGCATCTGAACCCGACCTGAGAACAATGCCTCATTTGGAGGCATTCAAAGGACTTCCCTGGGGAGAATCGGCTTACTCAGGCCTTGCCAACAAGGTTGTCCACAGGATGCGGGGATAACTGCAACGGTGTGCAAGCAACAAAAAAGGCCAGCAAGCGTTGGCTTGCTGGCCTTCATGAACATGGTCGGGGCGGCGGGATTCGAACTCGCGACCCTCTGCTCCCAAAGCAGATGCGCTACCAGGCTGCGCTACGCCCCGACGAAGCTGGCATTCTAACCCGCAAATCCCGGGCCTTCGCCCGCTGAGCCGGCATTTCGCGGGAACCCCGCCTCAGGCGTTCAACTGGGCCCACACCTTTTCCAGGCGCTTGATGCTCACCGGCTGCGGTGTGCGCAACTCCTGCGCAAACAGGCTCACGCGCAGCTCTTCCAGCAGCCAGCGGAACTCGTCCAGGCGCGCGTCGTGCGTGCCCTTCAGATCCGCGAGGCGGCGCGTGTAGCGCTGGTCCAGCGGGCGCATCTCGGCCATGCGCTGCGCGTCGCGGGCCGGGTCGCCCTTGAGCTTGTCCAGCCGCAAGGTGATGGCCTTGAGGTAGCGAGGGAAGTGCTGCAGTTGGGCATACGGCGTCTGCGCCACGAAGCGCTTGGGCATCAGGCGTTGCAACTGCCCGGCGACGTCATCGGCCACGTCCTTGGGCGGCCGCGCGTCCTTGAGCTTGCGCGCGGCGGCGGCGTACTCCGTCAGCACGCTGCCTGCCAGCCTGGCCACCTCCTGTGCGATCAGGTTGAGCCGGGTGCGGCCCTCTTCGACACGCGCCTTGAAGCTGGCCGCATCGGTGGGCAAGGGATCGCCCAGATAGGCCCGGTCCAGCGCCACCTCGATGATCTGCTCGCGCAGCTCGTCGGCGGTGCCCAGGCTCATGTAGGCCATCGCCATCTTCTGCAGATCGGGGATGTTCTTTTCCAGGTACTTCAGCGGCTCGCGGATCTGCAGCGCCACCAGCCGGCGCAGGCCCGCGCGGTGTTTGACGGCAGCCACGTCGGGTTCGTCGAAGACCTCGATCTCCACGTGCTGGCCCTTGTCAATCAAGGCGGGAAAACCGATCAGGGTGTGGCCGCCGCGCTGAATTTCCATCAATTCGGGCAACTCGCCGAAGGTCCAGTCGGTCAGGGCTTGTGCGGCCTGCTGCTTACCGGGGCCTTGCGTAGATTCGCCTGCCGATGCCCCGGCCGATGACGAGCCGGGTGCGCCGCCGCGCTGTGGCGCACCTCGCCCTGCCCCGCCACGCCCCGCGCCCCATGCCGCGTTGGCGGACGCTGGGTCTGGGGCGCCTTGCCCTGCCCCGTCTGCCTGAGCACCCGCCTGCTGCGCCCCACCCGGCCCCTGTGCCACCACAGCCTGGGCCTTGAGCGCCGCCAATGCCTGGAAGGCACCACGTGCCAGCGAGCCCAACTCGGCCTTCAAGGCCGGCAGGTTGCGCCCCATGCCGAGTTGCCGACCATGCTCGTCCACCACACGGTAGTTCATGAACAGATGCGGCGAGAGCATGTCGAGCTTGAAGTCCGCGCGCTTGACGTCCAGCTGCGTGTGCGCGCGCACCGCCTTGAGCAAGGCCTCCATCAGGCTGCCCGATGCAAAAGGCGTGGACTCGACAAAGCTGGCCGCATAGTCGGGCAGTGGCACCAGGCGCGCACGGGGCTTCTGGTGCAGGCTCTTGACGAGGGCCAGCACCTTGTCCTTGAGCATGCCGGGCACCAGCCATTCGCCCTGCTCTTCGCTGACCTGGTTGAGCGCGTAGATGGGCACGGTCACGGTCACGCCATCGCGCGCATCGCCCGGCTCATGCAGGTAGCTGGCCTGGCAGTCGACACCGCCCAGCCGGATGTACTTCGGAAAGGCCGCGCTGGTGATGCCAGCCGCCTCGTGGCGCATCAGTTCTTCGCGGCTCAGGTACAGCAGCTTGGGGTTCTCGCGGCTGGCCTGGCGGTACCAGCGCTCGAAGCTGGGGCCGCTCATCACCTCGGGCGGGATCTGCGCATCGTAGAAGGCGTAGATCAGGTGCTCGTCGACCAGCACGTCCTGCCGTCGCGACTTGTGCTCCAACTGCTCGACTTGGGCGATGAGCTTGCGGTTGGCCGCCAGGAAAGGCAGGCGCGTCTCCCACTCGTCACCGACGAGGGCCTCGCGGATGAAGATCTCGCGGGCGGCACGCGGGTCCACCAGACCGAAGTTCACGCGCTTGTTGTTGTAGACGACCAGGCCATAGAGCGTGGCCCGCTCCAGCGCGACGACCTCGCCGGCCTTCTTCTCCCAATGCGGCTCCAGCAGCTGCTTCTTGAGCAGGTGCTGGCCCATGAAGACCAGCCACTGCGCATCGATGTTGGCCACGCCACGCCCATACAGCTTGCTGGTCTCGACCAGCTCGGCCGCCAGGATCCAGCGCCCGGGCTTTTTGCTCAGGTTGGCGCCGGGGTGCTTCCAGAACTTGATGCCGCGGGCGCCCAAGTACCAGTCTTCATCGTCGCTCTTGCAGCCGATGTTGCCCAGCAGGCCCGACAGCAGCGACAGATGCACCTGCTCGTAGGTCGCGGGAGAACCATTGAGCCGCCAGTTGTGCTCGGCCACCACCGTGTGCAGCTGCGTGTAGACGTCCTTCCACTCGCGCACGCGGCGCGGGTTGATGAAGTTGTCGCGCAGCAGCTGCTCGTACTTGCGGTGGCTGAGTTTGTGCTTTTCCGGCTGGGGCTCGCCTGACTGCCCGGACTGGCTTGAAGCCAGGCCAGGCACCGTCGCTGGCGCATGCCCGCCCCGCGAGGTCTCCAGCCAGCGCCACAGCTTGAGCGTGCCCATGAACTCCGACTTCTCGTCGTCGAACTGCTTGTGCTTCTGGTCGGCCTGCTGTTGCTGGTCGATG
>CAYPUS010000220.1:5111-5683 GCA_964413815.1 uncultured Aquabacterium sp.
CCTGCACGCTCAACGATGCCGCGATCACCAGCACCTCGGCCAGTGCCTGCCGGTCCTTGGCTTCCAGGATCATGCGGCCCACGCGCGGGTCCAGCGGCAACCTGGCCAGGCTCATGCCCAACGGCGTGATCTCGTTGTTGTCGTCGACCGCGCCCAACTCACCCAGCAACTGGTAGCCATCGGCAATGGCCTTGCGCAGCGGTGGCTCGATGAAGGGGAAGTCATCCACCAGCCCCAGGTGCAAGGACTTCATCCGCAAGATCACGCCCGCCAGCGAGCTGCGCAGGATCTCCGGATCGGTGAAACGCGGGCGCGCGTTGAAGTCCTTCTCGTCATACAGCCGGATGCAGATGCCATTGGCCACACGGCCGCAGCGGCCCGCACGCTGGTCGGCGAGGCATCGCGCGTGCGCCAGGCGCAGGTCGACCCGCGCGGCATCACCAGCCTGGCCGACCACGCGCGCACCGAAGTTCACGATCCGTTGCAGCTCAGCAGCGTCGGCGACGCATCGATTGCCGTCAGCTCCCGAGCGCTGGCGCTCCTGCTCGGCGTGGTGCTGTTCGTACCGTGGA
>CAYPUS010000221.1:0-5679 GCA_964413815.1 uncultured Aquabacterium sp.
GCGCACCTCGAACAGCTGCCGCAGTCTGGGCGATGTGCGCAGCAGCGACAGGGCGTATTCGGCGTGGCCCGGCACATAGCCATTGCCCATCAGCAGTTCCACGTCCTTGCCCAAACCTTCCGCCCCCAGTGTGGCGGCCGTGAAGCTGGTGGCCATCGAGAAGAAGTACACGCGTCCGCCTTGCCTGGCGACCAGGATGCTGCCCATCTCGGTGTGTGGCTGGTTCACGCAGTTGATCACCACATCGGCCAGCCGCCCCTGCGTGCAGGCGCTCACCGCTGCCAGCATGGCCACGGCATCGCTGGCGTCGACCTGCAGGGCGTGGTTCACCCAGCCCAGTTCGCGCATGCGCTGGCAGTCCTGCTCGAAGGGCGAGACGCCGATGACGCAGCCATCGGGGCCAGCCCGCAGCCGCGCCTCGTGGATGCACAAGGTGCCGGACTTTCCGCCCCCGCCCACCACCACCACCGTGTTACCTGGCTTGACCAGGCGGGCCGTCTGCGCGGGCGCGCCGGCCACATCCAGGATGGCCAGGGCCATGCCCTCGGGGATGTCGTCTGGAAGATGCGCATACAGCCCGCTTTCGAACAAAACGGCCTGGCCGCTGAGATCCACCCGGTCCTGATCGAGATGAACGGCATGGATGTGGTCGATGCGCAAGGGCGTCAGCGACAGTGAGACCAAGGTGGCAATGCGATCACCCACAGCGAGACCAAGCCGACCGGCCAGGGCAGGCCCGATGGCCGCCACGCGGCCGATCAGCATGCCGCCCGAGCCGGTGACAGGGTTGTGCAGCTTGCCGCGCTGCGCCACGGTTGCCAGGATCAGCTCAGCCACACCGTCTGCATCGCCATGCGCGGCTTCTTTCATCTGCGTGAAGCTGGCGGCATCGATATTGAGCGCCTGCACGTCGATCAGCACCTCGTTGTCGAAGATCGCCGAGGTGTCGTTGTCGAGGCGCCAGGCGGGCTGGGGCAGCACACCGGGCGGTTCGATCACGCGGTGGGTGCCGTAAGGGCAGCCCGGCCTGGCTTGTGGGTTCGCCATCGCAACACCCGCCTTCAGTTGCTCTGCGTGGGCAGGCTGAAGTGCTGGCCCAGGCCCGGCATCTCCACCGTGCGGCCCGCGTAGTTGCGGCAGTGGATGGTGGTGCCGCTGCCATCGGGCAAGGGCTCTTCGCGCACATAGGTGGGAATGATGGGCAGCTTGCCCAGGCCGCCCAGGCCATCGACGATGAAGGTCGGCACGGCCGGGCCGCTGATCCAGCCGCGCAGGCCTTCGTAAAGCTCCAGCATGCGCCGGTGCGGCACGACGAAGTGGTGCGCGCCTTCGACCATGTCGGTCGAGTACACGTAGTAAGGGCGAACGCCCATCTCGATGGCCTGCATGAACAGCTCGCGCATCACCGCCACGCTGTCGTTGATGCCCTTGAGGCAGACTGTCTGCAGGCCCATCATGATCCCGGCCTTTTGCAGCAGCTTGACGCGGCGGCGCAGCAGGGGCGTGATCTCCTTGTGGTGGTTGATGTGGATGTTGACCATCTGCACGCGGTGCTTTTCCAGCACGGCGCACAGCTCGGGCGTGACGCGGGTGGGCAGCTGCACCACCATGCGCGAGCCGATGCGCAGGAAGCGCACATGCGGCGCGCGCTGGCGGATGGCGCCCAGGATCTGGTCGAGCCGCTCGTCGGAGAAGGTCAGCGGATCGCCGCCCGACAGCAGCACGTCCTCGATGAGGGGGTTGCTGGCGATGTAGTCGATCGACGCTTCGATCTGGTCCTTGTGCACCGAGCCACTGGGCTGCGAGACCATGCGCTTGCGCGTGCAGAAGCGGCACAGGGCCGCGCAGGTGTTGCTGACCAGAAAGAGCACGCGACGGGGGTAGCGGTGCACGACGCTGGTGCCGGGGATGGTGTCGCCTTCCTCGCCGAGCTCATCCAGCATGGTGGCAAAGCCCGGGTGGGACTGCTCGTGAAAGGATGGCAGGTACTGCAGGCGGATGGGGCAGTTGGGATCGTGGGGGTCCATCAGCTGCGCCATATAGGGCGTGACCGAGATGGCGAACTTCTCGTAGACCGATTCGTCCACGTTCTCGACCTTGTCGAGTACGCCCATCAGTTCCGCGTGGTGGGTGTAGCGGCGCGCGAACTGCTTTTGCCAGGGCTCGCCTTCGGGGTCGTAGGCCTGCAGCGCGGCCCGGGTCAAGAGCTTGTGTGGGGCGGTGCTGGCGCAGCTGGGCGCCTCGATGATCTGCAGCATGGCGAAACCTCCGGCATCCAGGGCAGGAGGCTTTGGGGATGGCCCCCGCCGCATTTGGATGGTTTCAGTCTAGGAGGGCAGCCCGCCGATGAAAACGCGCAAAATGACCGATCAGAATTGCCACGATCGGTCAATTTGAATAGGATGTAGGCGAAATGACTGGACGGCGTCAAAAATCCACATCTGGCAAGGCATCGGCCGACGCATCGGCCGAGAAGTCGGGCACGGCGCCGGCGTCGGTGGCCAAGCACGCCAAGCACGCCCAGCACGCCCCCAGAGCCCCGCTCAAGCCCAATCTGGACGCCCTGGACCACCAGCTCATCGAGCTGCTCAAGGTCAACGCGCGCCTGCCGCTGGTCAACATCGCCAAGGCGCTGGGCTGTGCGCGCAGCACGGCCCAACTGCGGCTCAAGGCTCTCGAAGACGCGGGCGTGATCACGGGCTACACCGTCAGCGTCAGCAGCACGCGCGGGCCGCATGTGATCCGCGCGATGGTGCTGATCTCGATCGAGTCGCGCAACGAGCCCTCGGTGGTGCGCGAACTGGCCCGGCGCCACGAGATCACCAAACTGTATTCGGTCAGCGGTCGCTATGACCTGTGCGCCATGCTCCTGACCGATTCCACCCAGGAACTGGACGCGGTGATCGACCGCATCCGCAATGTGCCCGGCGTGATCGACACCTTCTCGACCGTCATGCTGTCGACCAAGCTGGACCGGCCGGAATAAGGCCAGCCGGTCACCCTTCAACCTCACATCACCGAGGCATGCACCTGCTCCGGGTGGGCCAGCACATCGGCCACCACGCGCAGGCTCTGCTCGCACTGCGCGGCCGAGACAGGTCCACCCAGGCACAGGCGCACGGCACGCGGTGGGGCGGTGTTGGTGGCAAAAGCCGTGCTGGCCACGGCCGCCACGCCGCGCGAGCGCCAGAACGAGGCCGCCTCATTCGGGCTGAGCGTCTCGGGCAGGCGCAGCCAGGCGTGGAAGCAATCCGGCTGGCTCCAATAGCGCCATCCCGCCAGATGCCGGTGCAGCAGCGCCAGGCGCGCATTGCTTTCGCGGCGGATGGCCTGCACCACGCTGCTGGCCGTGCCGTCGTTGATCCACTGGGTGGCCAGGCTCACCATGGGTGGCGCGGCCATCACGGTCAGCGCGCGCATGGCGCCGGCCACACGCTGGCTGGCCTGGACGGTGGGTGACTGCACATAGGCCACGCGCAGACCCGCGCCCAGGCATTTCGCAAAGCCGGTGACGTGGTAGGTCAGGCCGGGCGCCAACTCGCTCAGCGACACCGGGCGCCGCAGAGGCAGGGCGCCGTAGGCATCGTCCTCGATGATGGGGATGCTGTAGCGCAGCGCGATGTCGGCCAGCGCCTCCCGGCGTGCGGGGCTCACCGTGATCGCGGTGGGATTGAGCATGGTGGGATTGCAGTACAGCGCCTTGGGGTGCACGTGCTTGCATGCCTCCTCGAAGTGCTGGGGGCAGGGGCCTTCGTCGTCCACCGGCAGGGCGTGCAGGCGGATGCCCAATTGGGTGGCCAGCGCCTTGATGCCCGGGTAGCTGACCGATTCCACGCACACCGTGTCGCCAGGGCGGGCCAGCATGCTCAGCAGGCCCGCGAGCACGCCGTGGATGCCGGGGCCCACCAGCACGCGGCTGGGGTCGCCCGCGCCCATCGTGGCTGTGAGCCAGCGCGCACCGGCATCGCGGTCGGCCAGGCTGCCGCCGAAGTCCTGGTAGCGCAGTGCCGCCATCAAGCGGGCTGGATCGTCGAAGACCTGGCGCATGCCTGTGTTCATGCGCGCCAACAGCGCCGGGTCGTCCGGCTCGGGCGGCAGGTTCATCGTCATCTCGGAGGCGGTGCCGCCGCGCAGGGGCATGGCCGGCGCCGCGCTGCGCACGAAGCTGCCGCGCCCGGGGCGTGCGTCGATCTGGCCACGCTTTTGCGCCTCGGCCAGGCCGCGTGCCACCGTCGTGTAGTTCAGCGCCAGCGTGCTGGCCAGCTCGCGCAGTGGTGGCAGGCGGTCGCCCGGGCTGAGCCGGCCGCTGGCCAGGTCCTCGGCCAGCAGTTCAGGGATCAGCAGGTAGGCGGGCTTGCCGCCTTCGCGCAGGCGAGGGGCCCAGTGGCGGGCGAAGGTGTTCATGGCCGCATTGATTGCAGGGTGCATGCCAGTTGATCGGGCAGCGGCATGCGCGCAATGGGTGCGTCAGGTCGCTTGCTGCGGCCCATGCGCCCCATGGTGGCGCCCGTTCGAACGGCGAGGGGCGCCTGTGTTGATCGGCTTTGGTGCGGCGTTGACAGTCAAAGCACAGCAGGCGCAGGCGGCAGGCATACCGCGCAGGCGCACCGCCTGCGTGTCACATCGAAAGCAGGCCAAGGCAAATGGCAGGGCAGGCACGCGCTGATCGCATCTTGATCGCATCGGCAGTGCCGCAACTGGCACACGCGATGCACAGGCCTCATCAGCGCGCGCCAAACCTTCATCCAACCCATTCCTGTCTGGAGCAACCCATGCCTGCTGTGACCAAAGCCCCCAATGAGATCGGTGACCACCTGGTCGACTACGAAGAAAAGGTTTTCGAAGACGTCAAGGCCAGGCCCGGCGAGAAGGCCCTGGTGACCTTCCACACCGTGGCATTCGAAGGCTCCATCGGCTTCGTCAACCTGTTGCAGGCCACGCGGCTGCAGCGCAAGGGCTTCGAGACCTCGGTGCTGCTCTACGGGCCTGGCGTCACCCTGGGCGTCAAGCGCGGCTTTCCCAAGCTGGGCGACGAGGCCTTCCCCGGCCATCAGAACTTCAACAAGCAGATCGCCAAGTTCATCGAAGAAGGTGGCAAGGTCTATGCCTGCCGCTTTGCCCTGCAGGCGCTGTACGGCCATGGCGAAGGCTCGCTGATCGAAGGCATCCGCCCCATCAACCCGCTGGACGTGCTCGACATCATCCTGCTGCACCGCTCGGAAAACGCCTTCATCCTCGACACCTGGACGCTGTGACGCAAGGACGGACACCACCATGAGCCAGCCACGCATCATCAAGGCCGCCGCGGTCCAGATCTCGCCGGTGCTGGGGAGGCCGACGGCACCTGGCACAAGGTCCTGGACACGATCGACGATGCCGCGCGCCAGGGCGTGCAGCTGATCGTCTTTCCCGAGACCTTCGTGCCCTACTACCCCTACTTCTCGTTCATCAGCCCACCGATGGCGATGGGGGCGGCGCACATGGCCTTGTACGAGCATGCCGTGGTGGTGCCCGGTCCGCTCACCGAGGCCGTCTCGCAGCGGGCGCGCCAGCACGGCATGGTGGTCGTGCTGGGCGTCAACGAGCGCGACCATGGCAGCCTCTACAACACCCAGCTGATCTTCGATGAGACGGGCGCTTTGCGCCTGAAGCGCCGCAAGCTCACGCCCACCTTCCATG
>CAYPUS010000222.1:0-1266 GCA_964413815.1 uncultured Aquabacterium sp.
CCAACCCGGCCAGCCGCTGGACATCAATGTGTCTTCGCTGGGCAATGCCAAGTCCCTGCGCGGCGGCACCCTGATCGCCACCCCGCTCAAGGGTGCCGACGGCCAGATCTACGCCATGGCGCAGGGCAACCTGATCGTGGGTGGCGCCGGTGCCGCGCAAGGCGGCGCGAAGGTGCAGATCAACCACCTGAGCGCCGGCCGCATCCCCGGCGGCGCCACGGTCGAGCGCAGCGTGCCCACGCCGGGTCTGCAAGGCAGCCACGTCCAGTACGACCTGCAGACGGACGACTTCAACACCGCCCGCGATGTCGTCAACGCCATCAACAAGGTCAAGGGCCCCGGCACCGCGCAGGCCACCAGCAGCCGCACCGTCATCGTCAGCCTGCCGCAGCAGCCGAGCGAGCGGGTGGCCTTCATGGCCGACCTGGAGAACCTCGAAATCGCGCTGGCCAAGCCTCCTGCCCGCATCGTCATCAATGCCCGCACAGGATCGGTCGTGCTGAACCAGGCCGTCACCATCGGCCCTTGCGCCGTGGCCCATGGCAACCTGTCGGTCACCATCAGCTCGACCCCGGTCATCAGCCAGCCCGCGCCGATGTCGCAAGGCCAGACCGTGGTCACCGAAAAGGCCGACATCCGCATCAACCAGGAGCCCGGCTCGCTCATCCAGATGCCCGCCGGCACGCAACTGACCGATGTCGTCAAAGCCCTCAATACCCTGGGCGCCAACCCGCAGGATCTGCTGGCCATCATCCAGGCCATGAAGGCTGCCGGCGCGCTGCAGGCCGAGTTGGAGGTGATCTGACATGAGCATCCATTCCTCCGGGAACAACAATGGCCTGAGCATGGACCTGCGGTCGCTGGACCGCCTCAAGTCCGCCTCGGGCCGCGATGCGCAATCGAGCATCAAGGAAACCGCCAAGCAGCTCGAAGGCCTGTTCATGCAGGAGCTGGTCAAGAGCATGCGCGCCTCGACCATGAGCACCGGCATGCTCGACAACGCCGGCACCGACATGGGCAACAGCATGCTCGACACGCAGTTGGCCAACCAGATGACGGGCCTGCCCGGCGGCCTGAGCGAGCTGATCGCCAAGCAGCTCGAGCGCCAACTCGGCGGCGCGGCCAAGCGCCCGGACAGCCCCCTCAAGGACATGGGCGAGCTGTCCTTTGGCCGCCAGATCGACGGCGCGTCGAGGCCATCCGCCGGCGCGCGCAGCATCCACGGCGCCCATGACAGCCGTGGCGCCGATGGCAAGCGCCTGAGCC
>CAYPUS010000222.1:1276-5675 GCA_964413815.1 uncultured Aquabacterium sp.
GTGCGCAAGCACGCGGCCGCGGCCAAGGCCGCCGAAGAGGCCACGGGCATCGCCGCCTCCAACATCCTGGGGCAGGCGGCCCTCGAGTCGGGCTGGGGCAAGCGCGAGCCCCGCATGAAGGACGGCAGCACCAGCCACAACCTGTTCGGCATCAAGGCCACATCGAGCTGGAAGGGCAAGGTCGCCGAAGTGACCACCACCGAATACATCGGCGGCGTGGCCCGCAAGGTCACCGCGAAATTCCGTGCGTATGACTCATACGAGGAAGCCTTCAAGGACCACGCCCGCTTGCTCACGCAGAGCCAGCGCTACAGTCGCACCGTCGCTCAGGCCGACACCGCGCGGGAGTATGCGACCGGCCTGCAAAAGGCCGGCTACGCCACCGATCCCGCCTACGCAGACAAGCTCACGAAGGTGATCAACACCACCTTGCGTCTGCAAAAGACCCTTACCTGAGCGGGAGTAGCACATGGGTTCAGGCATCTTCTCCCTCGGCACCTCGGCGATGTTCGCCAGTCAGGCAAAGCTTGACACCATCGCCCACAACATCAGCAACGCCAACACGCCGGGCTATTCGCGCCAGGACGTGGACCTGGCCACCGAAGGCGGCCTCTACACAGGCGCCGGCTTCTATGGCCGCGGCGTCAAGATCGTCACCGTCACGCGCGAGACCAACGAGTTCCTCGTCAAGGAACTCAATGCCAACATCGCCCTGGCGGCCGGGGACATGACGCGCCTGGAAAAGCTCAAGCAACTCGAGACCAGCCTGCCCACCGGCGAGGCCGGCCTGGGCTATGCCGCCAGCCAGGTGCTCAACGCCTTTGTCGACGTGGCCAACCAGCCGCAAGACCTGTCCGCACGCCAGGTCGCGCTGTCGCGCGCGCAGGAGTGGGTCAGCCGCATGAACGTGGCGGGCAACCAGCTCAACAGCCTGCAAGCCGGCGTGGTGTCCGACATGAAGACGACGGTGGAGTCGATCAACGCACTCACCAAGCAGATCGCCAGCGTCAACCAGGAAATCGCCAAGTTCAAAGGCTCGGGCCACAGCCCCAATGACCTGCTGGACCGCCGCGACCAGCTCATCCGCGACCTCAATTCGCAGGTTCAGGTCACCACCGTGGAGGCCGATGACGGCACGCTCAGCGTCTTCATGGGTGGCGGCCAGCTGCTGGTGCTGAGCAACCAGTCCCAGACCCTGGCGATGGTGCGCGACCCCCACGACCCCAGCCAGGGCCGTGTGGCGCTGCTGGGCAGCGACGGCAGCACCCGCATCCTCGACAGAAGCCAGATGACGGGTGGCGCCCTCAAGGGCCTGCTGCAGTTCCAGGACGAAGACCTGGCGCAGACGCGCACCCAGCTCAACACCTTCGCAGCGGACTTCGCCAATGCCCTCAATGCCCAGCACGCTCTGGGCCTGGATCTGGACGGCAACCCCAAGACGACCTTCGATGCCGACGGCAACCCGGTCATCGAGCCGCTGTTCCGCAACACCGGCAACGCGGTCGAGCTGAGGCTGGCCCTGACCTCGCCGCGCGGCCTGGCTGCGGCCTCGCCACTGGTGGCCATCACCTCGCCGACCAACACCGGCACGGCCGCCGTCACCTCGCTGACCATGCAGCGCGGCATCCCGAGTGGCACCGCCCCCGATGCCGGGACCTCGCGCCCCATCAATGGCGGCCCGCTGACCGTGGTCTTCGAGCCGGACCCGAGCGACCCCACCGGCGCGCAGCTCATCTACCGCTTCGTCGACGAGAACGGCAACCCCTACAAGGATGTCGCGCCCCCGCGCGTGTGGTCGGGCGATGCGCCCATCAACGACGCCGATCCGGGCAGCATCCCCGCCACACCGCTGTTCGAGCTGAAGATCAGCGGCGTGCCCAAGGCCGGCGACACCATGAGCATCCAGTTGACCCAGTTCCACACGGGCAACAACGGCAATGCCATGGCCATGCTGGATCTGCGCGACAAGGCCATCGTCTCGCTCGATGGCAGCAACTACACCACCGTCACGGATGCCTATTCGCAGATGATCGGCAGCCTGGGCGTGATCGTGCAGAGCGGGCAGACCGCCGTCGACATTTCCCGGACCTTGCAAAGCCGCTCCGAACAGACGCTCAGCAGCACATCGGGCGTCAACCTCGATGAAGAAGCGGCGCGCCTGATCCAGTTCCAGCAAAGTTACCAAGCTGCCGCAAAGGTTCTGCAGATCGCACAGTCGGTCTTCGACACCCTGCTGCAGACCGCCCGCGGCTGAAAGCCCGTCGCCGGAAAAGAGGAGCCACACACATGCGCATCGCCTCGCACCACATGTACGACGCGTCGATCAAGAATCTGCAGTCACGCCAGGAGAAGCTGGCGACCTCGCAGGAGCAGCTGTCGACCGGCAAGCGCGTCAACTACGCCAGCGACGACCCCACGGCCGCCGCGCGGGCCGAACGCGCGCTGGCTGCCATCGCGCGCACCGAGGCCAATCAGCGCACCATCGATGCCAGCCGCAACGTCATGACCATCGCCGAAAGCGCGCTGGGCAATGGCATCGACCTGCTGCAGTCCGCGCGCGAGACCCTGATCGCCGCCGGCAACGGCAGCTACTCGGATGGCGAACGCCAGGCCCTGGCCATCAAGCTCAAGGACATCCGCGACCAGTTGCTGGCCGTGGCCAACCGGCCCGATGGCGGCGGCGGCTTCGTCTTCGGCGGCCAGGGCTCCTCCACCCCGCCCTTCGTGGAAACGGTCGACGGCGTGGTGTTCCGCGGTCAGTCGGGCGAGACCTTGTCGTCCACCGGCGAGCGCCTGAATCTGAGCATCGACGGCGACCTCATCTGGCTCAAGGGCAAGTCATCGGCCAACGGCGTCTTCAACACCGGCCCGGGCACCAACACCCTCACGGGCATGGCCAACACGGGCACGGCCTGGATCACCTCGGGCTCGGTCACCGTGCCCTCTGAGCTGCCCTACCCGGCCACCCCTTCGCCCAACTACAGCATCAATTTCACGGTCAGCGGCGGCACGGTCACCTACGACATCCTGGAAGACGGCAACCCCATCGCCTCGGGCCAGCCCTACGAGAGCGGCAAGGAGATCGCCATCCCCGGCAAGGGCATGGCGGTCGCGATCTCGGGCAACCCGGCCGATGGCGACAGCTTTGCCATCGGCGAATCCAACAATGATCTGAACATCTTCCAGAGCCTGGACAGCATGATCGCTTCCTTGCAGACGAAGAACCAGCCCGGCGGGGCCGTGCAGCAGGCGGTCAACGCCGGCATGGCCAAGGTGGATGCGGCCCTCACCAGCCTGATGAGCTCGCGCTCGGCCGTGGGCGAGCAGCTCAACCGCATGGAAGGCATCGAATCGCGCAACGCGGACCAGAAGCTGGCGGCGCAGACCGAGCAATCCAATGCGGTGGACCTCGACGAGATCGCCGCCATCTCCGACTTCCAGAACCAGATGACCGGCTACCAGGCAGCGCTGCAAAGCTACGCCTCGATCCAGAAACTGTCGCTCTTCAATTACATCAACAGCTGATTCCATGGAACACCCCATCCTCAGCCACATCGCGCTGGCCTACTGCCCCGTCATCGACCGTAACCGGGTCGTGATCGCCACGCGTCTGACGGTGTTGCCCATCAACCCCTCCGCCCAGCTGGAGCCGCAAGCCCTGCTGGAGGCCCTGGCCGAGGCCTGGCCGGTGGGCGGCGCGCCGCTGTGGCTGAACATCGCCCACGAAGGGCTGCTGCAGGAGCTGATGGCGGCGCAGCCCGGCACCCACATCTTCGTCGAGGTGCCGGCCTTCATGGCCACCGATCCGGTCAACACCCCGGCCATCGCCACGCTGGCCGCCAATGGCAGCACGCTGCTGCTCAAGGGCCGCCCGCTCAAGGAACTGCCCCGCGAGCTGCTGCCCGCCTTCAAGCACGCCATCGTGGACTTCGGCGAGGACCGCCGCGTCGAATCCTCCAACGGCGGCGCCAGCCGTGGCATCAGCCACATCGAAGCGGGCATCACCAATGTGCCCGACATGGAAACCAGCTTCCGCCGCGGCGCCATGGCCGTGCTCGGCTGGCCCATCGACGACATCATCAAGGCGGGTGCCAAGCCGGCCGAGCAGCCCTCGCTCCAGGTCATCGTTCAGTTGATCGACCAGGTGCACAGGCAGGAAGACATCGAGGACCTGGAAGCCACCCTCAAGCGCGACCCGCCCCTGGCCTACAAGCTGATGCGCTACATCAACTCGCCGGCCTTCGGCCTGTCGGTGGAGATCAGCTCCTTCCGCCACGCCATCATGATCCTGGGCTACCAGCGCCTCAAGCGCTGGCTGGCGCTGCTGCTGGCCACCGCCAGCAAGGACCCGAACATGAAGCCGGTGATGTATGCCGCCGTGCGCCGGGGCCTGCTGATG
>CAYPUS010000223.1:0-5635 GCA_964413815.1 uncultured Aquabacterium sp.
GCCGTGATGCATGGCCGCATCTGGCCGGGGGCGGTGGTGCGCAAGGCCTGGTCCAGCGCACTGGATGCCTTCGATGGCGGCGGCGCACGGCCCTTGGCGCTGGTTGACGCGCAAGGCCGCTGGACGGATGACGAAGAGTTGGCGCACCGGTGGCCCCGGCAGACGCTCCCGCCGGCTGCCGATCCAGGCAGTGCGAAACAGGGGCGTTCCATGGCCGCAGGCTGGGCCGTGCTGGCGCAGCCCATGCCGCGCGTCGAGATCCTGATGAGCCATGCCGATGCCGATGGCTGGCTGGTGGATGCGGCCTTGCAGCACGCCTTGCGTCCAGGGGCGCAAGGGCCCTTGGCGGGCTTGCTGATCGCGGCCACGGGGCACGGCACCTTGCACGAGGGCCTGGAAGCCGCGCTGCGGCGCGCACGCCAGGCCGGTGTGGTGGTGTGGCTCAGTTCACGGGTGGCGCGCGGTGGGGTGCGGCCCCGCGAAGGCGATGAGTGGCCGGCGTGCGAAACCTTGACGCCGGCTCAGGCCCGCGTCGCCTTGATCCTGCACCTCCTGCGTGCTTGACGGGCGGCGACGCGGCGAAAAAAGTGGGAGATCGGCGTGAGGGCCGGTCGCGGCGTCCTTCAGACCAGTTCAGCAGACTCCCCCAGATGCGCCGAAGAGACATCCCCCGGGGCTTCTGGTCAGGGCCGATTCTGGTGGGGCTCGATGACGCCCCGATGACAGCCGAGGTTCAGGTCGGCGCCATGCCGTTCATGTACGCCATCAGCGCGGCCAGCAACCAACTGGTGCTGATGCCGGCCAGGGCCCACCAGAGGTGGCGGCGGCGTTCGGATGGCAACTTGATCCACATCGACATCGGTGACTGCATGGGCATGGCACTTCTCTGCGGTAAAACAAACACGCGGCTTCATCTTGCCAATTTCTCGCCGATAGACAAGTCAGTGTTGGCCCGGTTTTATCCGGTATTTGTCGCTAAGAGACCACTTTATGAGGCTGTCCTGCACTGCGTCCGGTGTCTTCTTGCATGCAGCGGGGGCGGCAGCCTGGGGTTTTTCCGGGGTGTGGGCGAAGGGTGTGGCGGCCGGCCTGTTGTGCGTGTCGGCGGCGTCGATGCAGGTTCTGGCCGGCGGCAGTGGGGGCGACAGTATGGGCGAAAGTACGGCCGCCAGCCCCGGCTCCGCCATGGCCCGCTGGTCCCTGAAGCTGGGTGAGTCGGTCTCCAAGGCCGTTGACGACGGCGCAGGCCTCGGCCCGCAGACGTCCGCGGGTGATGAGGAGGCATCGGGCGCCTTGCCCCATGGCAGTTTCGGGCCAGGCCGCCGCGGCGCGCGTGGCGCGGGTCTTCTGAGGCATCAACTGGGCGCGCGCAGCGTGGGCGATGTCGACATCTACATGACGCGGGCCAAGGTGCCGCTCAATGGTCCGCATGGGCGGAGTGTCCTGCTGTCGCTGGGGGCGAGCATGACCAAGGCCAGCCCCTTCGGCCTGGCAGGCTTCACCGGCCCTTACAAGGACCAGCAGAGGCTGCAGCTGGAAGGTGGCGCGGGCATGCTGGTGCGCGAGGACCTGGTGGTTGGTGCCGGGTTTCGCCTCCAACCCAATGGCAGCCAGATGCTGCCATCTTCCCTGGGTCTTCAGGAAGAAGAAGCCTGGGACTTCTTCGTGGCCTGGCGGCCCTGGCGCCATGTCAGCCTGGCCACGGGCTGGCTGAGCGTGGACGACGGTTCGCCCAAGAGGGCGCGCAGCGGCCTGTACCTGTCCGGGCGCTTCAGCTATTGAACCGTTATGAGCGGGGCATGGGACGATGGCCCGCGCCCACCGCGCCCACCGCGCCCACCGCGCTCAGCGTCCGCCGGTCACATCCAGGATCGCGCCTGCGGTGTAGCTGGCCGCGTCCGACAGCAGCCAGACGATGGCCTCGGCCACTTCATCAGGGCGGGCCGCGCGGCCCATTGGCAGCTGCGGCGCCATCTGGGCGGCGCGGTCCGGCTCGCCACCTTTGCCATGGATGGCCGTGTCGGTGACGCCGGGGCGCACGGCGACCACGCGCACGCCCTGGCTGGCCACCTCCTTGGACAGGCCATTGGTGAACACATCGATGGCGCCTTTGCTGGCCGCGTAGTCGATGTACTGGCCCGGTGAGCCCCCGCGCACGGCACTGCTGGAGACGTTGACGATCACGCCGCCTTGCCCGCCGCGCGCCGTGGACATGCGCCGCACGGCCTCGCGGGCGCAAAGCATCGAGCCCAGCACGTTCACCGCCAGCATGCGTTGCAGGCGCTCGGCCGACATGTCCGCCAGCTGCTGGCGCTGGTCGACGATGCCCGCGTTGTTGACCAGGCCCGTCAAGGGAGGCAGCGTCTTGTCCGCGATACCGAACAGGCGCAGCACATCGGCTTCGGACGCGATGTCGGCTTGAGCGATGATGGCGTCTGGCGCACCAAGCTGCCGGCATTCCTCGGCCACCGCGCGGGCCGCATCGGCCTGGTTCACATAGTGGATGAGCAGCGCGTGGCCGCGTTGGGCAAGCAGGCGCGCCGTGGCTGCACCGATGCCCTGGCTGGCGCCCGTGATGAGGGTGGCGGCTTGGCGATGTGGCATATGTCCTCACTTTACATTGGCTTAACCTCGCAGCATCCGAAGCGCAATGTGCGCGCCGGATACTCATTCGCATGAACACGATGAACAAGAACAAATGGCTGTCCCCCGGACGGCTGGTCGCAGCAGTTGTCCTTCTCGGGCTTGTCGGGTGGGGTGTCAAACACTTCTTTTTTCCACCCGCGGCGGCACCCCAGGTGATCACCGCCAAGGTCACGCGCGACGACATCGAAGACACCGTCCTGGCCAGCGGCACCATCCAGGCCATGCGCGAGGTCAGCGTCGGTGCCCAGGTTTCCGGTCAGATCAAGCGCCTGCATGTGCAGCTGGGGGACACGGTCAAGGCCGGCCAGCTGGTCGCCGAGATCGATTCCACCACGCAGCAGAACACGCTGCGCAATGCCGAAGCCCAGGTGGCCCTGCTGCAGGCCCAGCTTCGCGCCAAGCAGGCGCTGCGCCACCAGTCCGAGCTCAGCCTCAAGCGCCAGCAGGCGCTGGTGAAGCTCGACGCCGCATCCAAGGCCGAGCTGGAAAGCGCCGAGGCGAGCATGGCCACGCTCACGGCCGACATCGCGGCGCTGGACGCGCAGATCCGCCAGGCCAATATCTCGGTCGACACGGCCCGTGTGAACCTGGGCTACACGCAGATCAAGGCGCCCATCGATGGCGTGGTGGTGGCGGTGCTGGCCGAAGAAGGCCGCACCGTCAACGCCATGCAGTCGGCCCCGTCCATCATCAAGCTGGCCAAGCTCGACGAGGTCCAGATCAAGGCGCAGATCTCCGAGGCCGACGTGGTGCGGGTCAAGCCCGGCCTGCCGGTGTACTTCACCATCCTGGGCGAGCCCAATCGCCGGTATGACGCCAAGCTGCGCGGGGTCGAGCCGGTGCCCGAGTCCTCGCAGACCGACACCAAGACGACGGCCAGCAGCACCAGTTCCACGGCCATCTACTACAACGGCCTGTTCGACGTGCCCAACCCGGAAGGCAAGCTGCGTGTGTCGATGACGGCGCAGGTCTTCATCGTGCTGAACAAGGTCGACAACGCGCTGGTCATTCCGGCATCGGCCCTGGGCAAGCCCGATCGCAAGACCAAGACCCATGAAGTGCGGGTGCTGGAAGGCCCGCCCGAGGCGCAGAAGGTCAGCACACGCCAGGTCAAGATCGGCATGAACAACCGCGTGCAGGCCGAGGTGCTGGAAGGCCTGAAAGAAGGCGACCTGGTGGTGGTGGGCGATGCGGCGGGCGTGGGCTCGGACAGCGGCACACGCCGCGGACCCCGGATGTTCTGATCGCGCGCCATGACACAAGCTTCATCAACGTCGCCAGGGGGTGAACGTCCGGCGCTGCTGGAAGTCCAGGACCTGTGGCGCGAGTTCCCCTCGGGGGAAGGCAGCGTGGCGGTGCTCAAGGGCATCAATCTGCGCATCGAGGCCGGGGAGATGGTCGCCATCATCGGCGCATCGGGCTCGGGCAAGTCCACCCTGATGAACATCCTCGGGTGCCTGGACCGGCCCACGCGGGGCATCTACAAGGTGGCCGGCAAGCCCACCGCGGCCTTGCAGGCCGATGAGCTGGCCCGCCTGCGCCGTGAGCACTTCGGCTTCATTTTCCAGCGCTACCACTTGATGGCCGACCTGACGGCCGTGGGCAATGCCGAGATCCCGGCCATCTATGCCGGCCATGGCAAGGCCGAACGCCGCGAGCGCGCGGCGGCCCTGCTGGGCCGGCTGGGCCTGGGCGAGCGCATGCGCCACCGGCCGGGGCAGTTGTCGGGCGGTCAGCAGCAGCGCGTGTCCATCGCGCGTGCGCTGATGAATGGCGGCGACGTCATCCTGGCCGACGAGCCCACGGGCGCGCTCGACAGCGTCAGTGGCGAAGAGGTGATGCGCATCCTGCAGGAGCTGCACGCCGACGGCCACACCGTCATCATCGTGACCCACGATCCGAAGGTGGCGCAGCACGCGCAGCGCATCATCGAGGTGGCCGACGGCCGCGTGGTGGCCGACACGCGCAAGCCCGACACCGCCCCGGTGCACGCGCCCAAGCGTGAAGAAGGCACGCCGCCGCCGCATCCGCTGCGCGCCAACTGGGACCGCTTCACCGAAGCTTTCACCATGGCCTTGCGGGCCATGGCCGGCCACCGCCTGCGGACCTTGCTGACCATGCTGGGCATCATCATCGGCATCGCGTCGGTGGTGTCGATGGTGGCCTTGGGCGAGGGCTCGCGCCAGCGTGTGCTCAAGGACATCAGCGCGATGGGCACCAACACCATCGACATCTATCCGGGCGCGAACTTCGGTGACCGGCAGGCGCAGCGCATCCGCACCCTGGTGCCCGCCGACGCGGACGCCCTGGAGCAGCTCAGCTATGTGGACAGCGTCTCGCCCAGCGTGAGCACCAGCGTGACCTTGCGGCGCGGCAACACCGAGGCCACGGCCAACATCAATGGCGTGAGTGACAGCTTCTTTCGTGTCAAGGGCTACACGCTGGCGGCCGGCCAGGCCTTCGATGGCCAGAGCGTGCGCCGCCAGACGCAGGAGGCGGTGATCGACCCGGCCACACGCAGGGCCCTGTTCCCCAATGGCGAGAACCCGGTGGGGCAGGTGATCTTTCTGGGCAATGTGCCGGTGCGTGTGGTGGGCGTGACCTCGCCGCAGGAAAGCGGCTTCATGATGTCGGACAACCTCAATGTCTGGGTGCCCTACACCACGGCGATGCGGCGGCTGATGGGGCAGAACCACGTGCGCAGCATCACCGTGCGCATCAGCGACACCGTGCCTTCGGCCGCGGCAGAAGAAGGCATCACCAAGCTGATGACGCAGCGCCACGGCACGAAGGACTTCTTCGTGCGCAACAGCGACAGCATCCGCCAGACCATCGAGAGCACGACCAAGACGATGACGATGCTCATCTCTTCGATCGCGGTGATCTCGCTGATCGTGGGGGGCATCGGGGTGATGAACATCATGCTGGTGTCGGTCACCGAGCGCACGCAGGAGATCGGCGTGCGCATGGCGGTCGGCGCCCGGCAGGG
>CAYPUS010000224.1:0-5622 GCA_964413815.1 uncultured Aquabacterium sp.
GCCAGGCCTCGAACACCGCCACCGCCACCGCATTGCTCAGGTTCAGGCTGCGCTGGCCTTCGCGCATGGGCAGCCGCACCCTGTGCGCCGGATCAAACCCATCGCGCAAGGCAGGATCCAGGCCGCGCGTCTCGCACCCGAAGACGAACCAGTCCCCCCGCTGCCAGGCCACCTCATGGATGGGCCGGCTGCCCCGGGTCGTGAACGCGAACATCCGCGCCGGATCCGGCTGCATCGCCGCCAGGAAAGCCTGCCAATCCGCGTGACGGCGCACCTGGGCGTACTCGTGGTAATCGAGCCCGGCCCGGCGCAGCAGCTTGTCGTCCATCGAAAAGCCAAGCGGCTCGATCAGGTGCAGCTCGCAGCCCGTGTTGGCCGCCAGCCGGATGACGTTGCCGGTGTTGGGCGGGATCTCGGGCTCGACAAGGACGATGCGGAACATGGCGGCATTATCTCAATGCCACGCCCACACCCCTCAGTCCATGCCTGTCGTCTGCTTGAAGGCCATGATGGCCTGGTTGCGCAGCGTGCGCATGAGCGACAGCTCCTTCTCGTTGATGCGCAGGCTGTCCACCTCGGCCTTGTCGGCGTAGACCATGCCCAGCACCACGTCGGGCTGGCCCTTGCGCTTGAGCGTCAAGGGCAGCAGCAGGAAGGTCGGCGCGGCCACCGGCCCCTTGAACCACATCGGCAGGCGGCCGGCGATGGAGGGCGCCGCGGCGTCGGCGATCAGCATGTCCACGTTCTTCATGCACACCAGCGAGAACAGATCGGGCTGCGCGCCCGCAGGCAGGTTCAGGGGCACCTTGAAGGCGGCACGCGCCAGATCCACGTTGTGGCCGATGCCCAGGCGGCCCAGCAGCATCCCGCTCTTGGCATCGCGCAGACAGAAGATCACGCGGCGGCAGTCCAGCGCGCGCAGCATGGTCTCCAGGATCATGTGCAGCACGTCATTGAGCCGGAAGGACTCCAGCAGCGTGTTGGTGATGTCCTGGATGCCATTGGTCAGCACATTGGCCGTTTCCTGCACCGGCAGCGGCATGTCCGCATGGATGAGCGCATCCTCCACGCCGTCCAGCAAGCCCAGGGAAGCGGCGCTCGGCCCATCGCTGCGCCCGGCATTGGGCGCATCGACATAGAAGGTGTCCAGCAGGCGCCCGGCCGGCGACTGCGCCGGCACACTCACATTGAGCGCCTGCGTCAGCTCGCTCATGCGCTTGCGGGCCCGCCCGGCCGCATCCTGCACCAGCGCCCCGCTCACCCCCAGTGGCCGGGCGTAGGCCTCGCCCAGGGCGGTCAGGCGCTCACCCAGTTCCGCCGGTTCCGCATGGAGCATGGCGTCGGCAGCAGAGTTGGCCAGGCTGGCCAGCCACCACAGGCGCTCTGGCCGGCCCGCCATTGAGATCGGGGGAATCTGCTCACCCGGCGAAGCCATGCAGCGCAGCAGCCCATCGGGCAATCCCCACAGACGCCCGACCCGGTCGGCCAGCCTTTCCAGCGACACACCCAGCACCGCCTCGGCCGCGCGCGCCTCATCGCACTGCGGGCCCTGGCCGCCGGATTGAGGCTCGCAACGCTTGCGGATTTCGTCCGCGTCGTCGGGCAGGTAATAAGACACCAGCAGCCGCCCCAGGTTGCGAAACAGCGCGCCCAGGTAGGCGGCTTCGGCTTCCCGGCCGTTCTGGCTCAGCTCGGCCGCCAGCGTGCCCGCCATCACCGTGCGCAGGAACTCGGTCTTGAGCAGGTGCGCATGGGCCTTGTCTTCCATGTGATCGAGCAGCATCAGCGACAGCGCCATGTTGCGCACGCCACCGATGCCGATCAGCGCCACCGCCCTTGAAATGGTGCTGATCGGGTCCGAGGCGGCCCGCCGGTAATGCGCCGTGTTGACCACGCGCAGCAGCTTCTGGGTCAGCGCGACATCCTTGAGGATCTCCTCGCACAGCTGCTGCATGCTGTCGCTCTCCGAGTCGGACAGGGCCTGCACGCGCGAGACGGATGCCGACAGCGCCGGAAAGTCGCTCTTGAACTTCATGCGGCGCAGCAGGTACTCGAGGGTCAGCTCGGCATCATTGATCGCGGGCGGCGCGGGCACAGCAGCATCAGCCATCATTTATCCTCTCTCCCGCCATTGGGCCGCAAATTCATGGGGCGGATATCAGGAGACGCTGGGTTTTTCGGCTGCAATTCACGGCCGGCCAAGGCGTCACGCTGCTGCGCCCTGGCGCCCACGAAAAAAAACGCGCAAACCCTTGTGGGGCTTGCGCGTTTCGGGGACCACTGCCTCGCGCGCCGCTCAGGCGCGTCCGGCAACGGAGAGAGACAACTTTAGACTTCGCCGCGGTAGGCGATGCGGGCACCGGAGCCGGGCACCACGCAGGTGTAGGTGACTTCCTGACCGGCCGTGTTGGCCAGGGCGCGCAGGGCGCCATCGGTGCGGGTCGCGCCATCCTTGCCAGTGAAGACGCCGGAGTCACCGTTCATCAGGTAACCCTTGCGCACGCCGCCTTCGACCAGGTGCGCCACCAGTTCACACTCCTTCGATTCGCCGCCGAGCTCCTTGGAGACAAAGCGGGTCTTCGCACGCTGGATCAAGAGATCCACACGGGCGCCGGCCGCCGCCGCATTCGAGGCGGACAGGGTGACCTGCTGGCCCACGATGGGCGCCAGATCGCTGTCGACCGCATGCATGTACTCGGCCACATCGCGACGCATCGCGTTGGGGTTGATCAGCGGGAAGCCGGAGTTGAAGGTCGGGTTGAACACACGGACCGTGAAGAAGTGCGCCAGCGTGTCGACGGTGCCGTCGTGGACGAAACCGAAGCCACGGATCTGGTCACCCACATCGCCGGACGAGGGCTGGCTGCCCGTGAACGGCGTGGCGGGGCCACCGTAGCGGCCGACCTTCTGGTACATGTTGCGCAACTGCGCGATCTTCACGATCTGCGTGATGCCTTCGAAGCTCTGGTTGCCCGACGAGCCGAACTTGCCTTGCGCCGGATCGATGGTGTGACAGCCATTGCAGTTGTGGTTCGGGATGATCGAGGTACCGAACAACACGATCTTGAAGCCATCCACCGGACGATCGCCGAAGAAGAAGTCGAAGCCACGCTTCTGGGTCGCGTTCAGCGAGTTGTCCAGCTTGCGGATCGGGTTGGGCGGGTACTGCACGTTCAGGATGAAGTTGCCGAACTTCTCCATGGTGGCCATGTCCATCTTGTTGGGGTTGCCCAGCAAGCCTTCGAAGGCCACGTTGAAGTTCTTGAACGAGATCATGCTGTCGTACTTGTCGGTACCCGCATCACCCACCGAACGGTCACCACGCCAGTGCATGGCGCCCTGGTTGCGCATGCCCCGCAGGGTCTGCGTCACCATCGGGCCCTTGAGCGGGTGGAAGTCCGTCGGCTTGTCGCTGCCGTTGATCTTGCTCTTGACTCCGAAGATCAGCTTGGCGCCGAAGAACTGGGTCGAATCGGTGAACTCGCCCGGAATGGGGCTGGTGGTCACCTTGTCCTCCGGATTGCCCAGGTCCCATGCCAGTGCGTCTTCGTCACCGAAGATGTGGCAGCTGGCACATGCGGCTTCGCCGTTGGCCGACGACAGCTGTGCGTCGTACAGCAAGGGACGGCCGGCCACGATGTTGGCAGGCTCGGGGTTCGGCAGCACGGCCTTGGCCACCTCGGACTTCGTCGACAGGTTGATCACCTTGATCGCGTTGTCGAAGCGGGTCGTCACATACATGCGGCCCCGCGCCTCATCCAGCAGCACGCCCGAAGGGCCACCACCGCTGACGGTGATGTAGTTCGAGCTGGCCGTGCGGGGATTGAAGGTGTCGTTCTCGATGTCCGCCGTGTTGAACACGCCGATCTTGGACGAACCATAGGCGGCCACATACATCTTGCTGCCGTCCTTGGTCACGGCCACTTCGAGCGGCGTGGCCAGGCTGTGGTTCTTGGTCGTCGGATCGAAACCAGGGCTGTTGGCCAGCTTGGAATAGTCAATGTGCTTGTTCAGGTGACGGGGCAGCACGCTGTCGCCCTTGATCACCGTCAGACGGGTCATCGCGATCTGGCCTTGCAGCGTCGAGCCGGTCGAGCCCGAGCCCTCGAAGCGGTCCATGTTGTTCGCTTCGGTGTTCGTCACATACAGCGCGCCCGTCGCGGGGTTCACGGCCATGTTGAACAGCGTCGTGCCCACATGCTGGTAGAACTTCTTCTCGGTCAGGTTGTTCGCGTCCACCGCGAAGACGTCTTTGTCCGGCAGCTTGAAGAGCAGGCCCTTGGTCCAGTCACGGCCCTTCTCGTCTTCCCACTTGCCATTGGCGTTGTTGTACTTGACCATGATGGCGACCTTCGGGGCGGCCTTGCCCTCCAGGTTCTTCTGCGGGCCCAGCGAACCGCCCGGGTAGGTCACGTTCTTGATGACGCAGGTCTTGGTCAGCTCATAGCCTTCGCAGACCACCTGCTCGTTGACCGTCGAAGTCTGGTTGCCCGACTTGTGCGCGGCCACATACACGGTGTTCTTGTCCGGGCTCACCGCCAGCGCGCGGGGCGTGTCGGCGAAGAAGCTCATGATGCGGATGGGCGAGCCACCGAAGGCATTGCCCGGGGCATCGGCGCTGAACACCCACACGTCGGCGCGCGGGATGCTCTTTTCGAAGAGCTGCGGATCACCTGCGCCCGGCACGGTGGCGATCGAAGGATCGGTGCGGTGCTGGCCGCGGTGAGCCGTGGTGATGAAGGCCTTGGCGGGCATGCCGGCGAACACGATGTCGCGCGGCTCGTCGCCGACCAGCAGCGTGCGCGTCACGCGCGGCGTGCCGCTCACGTTGACGATGCTGACACTGTCGGACAGGTGGTTGACCACCCACACCTCGTTGTCGTTGCGCACGGCAACGGCCACCGGCTCGAGGCCGACGGTCACGCGGCCGGCGAGCTGCAGGCCACTCGAGGTGACGTTGAAGATTTCAAGCGTGTTGTTGGGCGTGTTGACGGCATACAGCTTGGTGCCGTCTGCAGACATGGCCATCGGGCGCACGTGCCCGCTCTCGAATGCGAAGAATTCAGGCGGCGCGGCGTGTGCCACGCCCGCCGCCAACAGAGGCGCTGCGGCCAGGATTGTGCAGGACAGTGCTGTGCGCACCGCCGCTGACATCCGGCTCTTTCGGACGATGGAGTTCATGATTGGGAGTCCCCTTACGCTGGTTGAGACGAGAAGGTATTGCGTGCCTTGAATGTAGGGAGGCGTAACGGGACCCGTAATGAGGGATGCGCCTATTTGTCTTCGGGGTTCACGGCCCACCCCCACGTTTGAAGGATAAAAAGACGAGCCTAACGCGTTTAACGGCTTATGGTTAACACCAATTCGTCTCAAAAAGACAAGCAAAAACGCGAACCAGTGCCGACAAAAAACGCCGTTTTCTCCGCAGCGCCGGCTGGGTCGGGGATGTGCGCCTGCAGCGCCCTAACCCAGACAGCGGCCAAAGCGCAAGACGCGTGCGGGGAAAAATCGTCGTATTGCGCCCCCCGGCCAAACCGCGGGGCAGCGCATGAAGACGCTGCCCTTTACCTTGCGCGAAGCGTGTTTGAAACGCGCGCCGCGAACCTTCGCGGCCGATGCACG
>CAYPUS010000225.1:0-2059 GCA_964413815.1 uncultured Aquabacterium sp.
GGGTGGCGAGCTGGCCCGTGTGGAGGTCAGCTATGGCTTCTTCGAAGGCTTGAAACTGGCCGTGGCCAAGACCTGGGATGTGTCGGTGCTGAGCCTGAAGATGCTGGGCCGGATGCTGATCGGCGAGGCATCGATCAAGAACCTCAGCGGCCCGATCACCATTGCCGACTACGCCGGCAAGTCGGCCAACCTGGGCTGGGTCTATTACATCGGCTTCCTGGCTCTGGTCAGCGTGAGCCTGGGGGTGCTGAACCTGCTGCCGCTGCCGGTCCTCGATGGTGGGCACCTCATGTATTATCTTTTCGAAGGCGTCACGGGACGGCCCGTCCCCGAGCGATGGCTGGAACGCCTGCAGCGTGGCGGTGTCGCCATCATGCTGATGATGATGTCCCTGGCCCTTTACAACGACCTGGCGCGCCTGTTCGGCGCGCACTGAGTTTCCTTTCGCATGCCAATTTCCTCCATGACCGCTGTCCGGTTCAAACCGACCCTGCTCGCTGCTTTGCTGGCGTCTTCCCTGTTCCAGGCCGCTTGGGCCGTCGAGCCCTTCGTGCTCCGGGACATCCGCGTGGAGGGTCTGCAGCGTGCGGACGCGGGCACGGTCTTCGCCTCGCTGCCTTTCCGCGTGGGCGACACCTACACCGATGACAAGGGCGCGGCCGGCCTGCGCTCGCTGTTCGCCACGGGTCTGTTCAAGGACGTGCGCATCCAGATCGACGGCAATGTGGTGGTCATCGTCGTGGAAGAGCGCCCGGTGATCTCCCGCGTGGAGTTCGTGGGCACCCGCGAGTTCGACAAAGACGCGCTGACCAAGGCGCTCAAGGACGTCGGCATCGGCGAGGGCCAGCCCTTCGACCGCGCACTGGCTGATCGCGCCGAGCAGGAACTCAAGCGCCAGTACCTCACGCGCAGCCTCTATGGCGCCGAGGTGGTCACCACGATCACACCCGCCGAGCGCAACCGCGTGAACGTGACCTTCACCGTGACCGAGGGCGAGATCACGAAGATCAAGAGCATCCGCATCACCGGCAACAAGGCCTTCTCCGAAAGCACGCTGCTGTCGCAGATGGACCTGACCACGGGCGGCTGGCTGACCTGGTACACCAAGTCCGATCAATATGCGCGCGCCAAGCTCAATGCCGACCTGGAGGCGATCAAGGCCTACTACCTCAACCGCGGTTATCTGGAGTTCCGCATCGAGTCGACCCAGGTCGCGATCTCGCCTGACAAGCAGGACATCTCGATCGCCATCAGCGTGACAGAGGGCCCGCGCTACATCGTCACCGGCGTCAAGCTGGAGGGAGATTTCCTGGGCAAGGACGAAGACTTCCGCAAGCTCGTGCGGATCGATCCCGGAGAGGCCTACCGCGCCGAGGACGTGGCCACCACCATCAAGGCCTTCACCGACCGTTTCGCCACCTTCGGCTATGCCTTCGCCCGCGTGGATTTCCGGCCTGAGATGGACCGCGAAAAGGGCCAGGTCGTCGCCGTGCTGGTCGCGCAGCCCCAGCGCCGCGTCTATGTGCGCCGCATCAATGTGGCCGGCAATTCGCGCACCCGTGACGAGGTGATCCGCCGCGAATTCCGCCAGTTCGAATCGGCCTGGTACGACGGCCAGAAGATCAAGCTCTCGCGCGACCGGGTGGACCGTCTGGGCTACTTCAAGCAGGTCAACATCGACACCGCCGAGGTGCCGGGCACGGCCGACCAGGTCGACCTGACCATCACGGTGGAAGAAAAACCGACCGGTAACCTCATGCTGGGCGCGGGCTTCTCCAGCGCCGAGAAGTTCACGCTGACCGCCTCGATCAAGCAGGACAACGTCTTCGGCACCGGCAATTACCTGGGCATCGACCTCAACACCAGCAAGTACAACCGCACCATCGTGGTCAACACGGTGGACCCGTACTTCACCGACAGCGGCATCTCGCGGTCCTACGACCTGTACTACCGCACCTCGCGGCCCTTGAGTTCGCAAGGCGGCGACTACCAGATCGTCACGCCTGGCGGCGCCGTGCGCTTCGGCGTGCCTTTCACCGAGTTCGACACGGTGTTCTTC
>CAYPUS010000225.1:2069-5611 GCA_964413815.1 uncultured Aquabacterium sp.
GGCCCACGTGTTCGAGCGCGCGGCCGTCGAGATGGCCACCATTCTGGGCGGTTGCAAGCTGTTCTTCGCCGACTCGCTGGAGACGTTCGTCGAGGACATCAAGCGCGCCCGTCCCACCATCTTTCACTCGGTGCCTCGGCTGTGGCTGAAGTTCCAGCAAGGCGTCTCGGCCAAGATGCCGGAGCATAAGCTGGCCTTCTTGCTCAAGATCCCCATTCTGAACGGCATCATCAAGAAAAAGATTCTGACTGGCCTGGGCCTGGAGCAGACCGAGATCCGGGGCCGCGCCGGCCTGCCCGTGAGCTACCAGCTGCACCGCCAGATCTTTGGCGAAAAGAGCTGGTCGCTGCCCCTGACCGTGGGTTGGGCCCGCGATGCCCGCGACAGCCTGATCGCCCCCACCAGCGGCCGCTACCAGCGCGTGAACCTGGAGTGGGGCGTTGGTGGCGAAACGCGCTACCTGCGCGGCGACTACCAGTTCCAGCAGTTCGTGCCGCTGAGCAACCGCTTCACCCTGGGCTTCAATGCCGAGATGGGCGTCGGCAAGGGCCTGTCCGGCAAGCCCTACCCGGTGTTCAAGAACTTCTACGGCGGGGGGCTGGGCACGGTGCGCGGCTTCGAGCAGAATTCACTGGGGCCCATCGACACCGATGGCGCCTATGTGGGCGGCACGCGCCGGGTCAACTTCAACACCGAACTGCTGGCGCCTTTCCCGGGCGCGGGCAATGACCGCACCTTGCGCATGTTCGCCTACGTGGACGTGGGCAATGTGTGGGACGAGCGTTCCTCGAAAGAGGAAAAGGAAATGCGGGCCTCGGCCGGTGTGGGCATCCAGTGGGTCTCGCCTGTCGGGCCGCTGAAGTTGAGCTACGGCAAGCCCTTCAAGTTCGCGCCGCAAGATAAAATCCAGAAACTCCAGTTCCAGATCGGCACGGTATTCTGATCATGAAATCTCTCGTCAAGACCCTGCTCGCCAGCGCACTCGTGCTGGGGGCGCTGCCGGCACAGGCCGAGGAACTGAAGGTGGGCGTCGTCAACCTGGACCGCGTCCTGCGTGATGCGGCCCCGGCCAAGGCGGCCCAGGCCAAGCTGGACGCCGAGTTCAACCGGCGCGCCAAGGAGCTCAATGAAAGTGAGATGCGGCTCAAGACGGCGTCCGAGCGCTTCGAGCGCGACGCCCCTACGTTGAGCGAGAGCGAGCGTGTGCGCCGTCAGCGCGAACTGGTCGACCAGGACCGCGAGCTGCAACGCAAGCGCCGCGAGTTCCAGGAAGACCTGAACCAGCGCAAGAACGAAGAGCTGGCCAATGTGCTGGAGCGCGCCAACAAGGTGGTCAAGCAGATATTCGACCAGGAAAAGTTCGATCTGATCCTGCAGGAGGCGGTGTTCGCCAGCAACCGTGTCGACATCACCGACAAGGTCATCAAGGCCTTGAACACCGGGCCGAGCAAGTGAGCGAGGCACGCCGGCCTTCCGGCGTTCCTTCCCAGGCCTTTCAGACAGAGCACGCCATGCCGACACCGATCCGGGTTCAACTGGGCGAACTGGTCGACGCGCTGGGCGGCGAGTTGCTGGGCGACCGGCAGTTGTGGATCGAGCGCATCGGTCCGCTCGACACCGAACAGCCCGGCGCCATCGCCTTCCTGTCCAACCCCAAGTACCGCAGCCAGCTGGCCACCACCCGTGCCGCCTGCGTCATCGTCAGCCCCGCAGCCAAGGACGAAGCCGTGGCGCGTGGCGCGGCCATCGTGGCGGACGATCCTTACCTGTATTTCGCACGCCTGACGCAATGGTGGGCCCAGCGCCTGCGCCCGCGCCCGGCGCCTGGCATTCATCCTTCGGCCGTCGTCGATGCCTCGGCGCAGATCGGGCTGGGCGTGACCATCGGTCCGCTGGCGGTGATCGAAGCCGATGCCGTGATCGGCGACGGCGCCATCATCGGCCCGCACAGCGTGGTCGGCGCGCGGGCGCGCATCGGCGCTCAGACCCGCCTGGCGGCCCATGTCACCATCGGCTTTGACTGCGTGGTGGGCGAGCGCTGCATCTTCCACAGCGGTGTCGTGATCGGCGCGGACGGCTTCGGCTTTGCGCCGCACCAGGGCACCTGGGTGAAGATCGAGCAACTGGGCGCCGTGCGCATCGGCGATGAGGTCGAGTTGGGCGCCAACACCTGCGTCGACCGGGGCGCCCTGGACGACACCGTCATCGAAAAAGGCGTCAAGCTGGACAACCTGGTCCAGATTGCGCACAACGTACACATCGGCGAGCATGCCGCCATGGCGGGCTGCGTCGGCGTGGCCGGCAGCGCCCGCATCGGTGCCCACTGCACAGTGGGTGGCGCGGGCATGATCCTGGGCCACCTGACCCTGGCCGACCATGTGCACGTGTCCTCCGGCACGCTGATCTCGCGCTCCATTTCCAAGCCGGGCGTCTACAGCGGCGTGTTCCCCTTCGACGAGAACGCATCCTGGGAAAAGAACGCCGCGACCTTGCGGCAGCTCCATGCCCTGCGTGATCGCATCCGAACCCTAGAGAAACAGATCAAGAGCTGATGGACATCCACCACATCCTCGAGAAACTCCCGCACCGCTATCCCTTCCTGATGGTCGACCGCGTGCTGGAGTTGGAGCCCAATGTGCGCATCCGCGCGCTCAAGAACGTCACGATCAACGAGCCGTTCTTCCAGGGCCATTTTCCGCATCGCCCGGTGATGCCTGGCGTGATGATGCTCGAGGCCCTTGCGCAGGCGGCCGCCTTGCTGGCCTTCCAGTCGATGGGCACCGGCGCCGACAGCAACTCGGTCTATTACTTCGTCGGCATCGATGGGGCGCGCTTCAAGCGCCCGGTCGAGCCGGGCGACCAGCTCTTCCTGGACGTGCAGATGGACCGCAACAAGGGCGGCATCTACAAGTTCAATGCACAGGCCCTGGTGGGCGAGGAGCTGGCGGTTTCGGCGCAGCTCATGTGCACCGTGCGCAAGGTCGACAAGGCCGCCTGATCCGCCATGGCAAACATCCATCCCACGGCCATCGTCGATCCCAAGGCACGGCTGGCCGATTCGGTGTCGGTTGGCGCGTTCTCGGTGATCGGGCCCGATGTGCTCATCGGCGAAGGCACGCGCGTCGGGCCGCATTGCGTGATCGAAGGCCACACGACCATCGGCCGGGACAACCGCTTCTTCCAGTTCTCGTCCATTGGCGCAGCGCCGCAAGACAAGAAGTACAAGGGCGAGCCGACGCAGCTGGTCATCGGTGACCGCAACACCATCCGCGAGTTCTGCACCTTCAACACCGGCACGGTGCAGGACAAGGGCGTCACGCGCATTGGCAGCGACAACTGGATCATGGCCTATGTGCACGTGGCCCACGACTGCACCATCGGCGAGCACAACACCATCGCCAACGGCGCGACCTTCGCCGGCCATGTCACGGTCGGCAGCTTCACGCTGATCGGCGGCTTGAGCGGCATCCACCAGTTCGTGCATGTCGGCGACTTCGCGATGCTGGGCTTTCAGACCCGCCTGTCACAAGACCTGCCGCCTT
>CAYPUS010000226.1:0-858 GCA_964413815.1 uncultured Aquabacterium sp.
TCACGGCGGCACGGTTGGCCGAGCGGATGGCGGTCTGCCCTTCGTTGATGACCTGCAGCCCCTTGATGCTGGGCAGGCTGACGTTGCCGACCTCGTCCATCGCCTCGGATGTGTCGACGAGGCCATGCCAGCCCACGGAGCCGATGATGGCCAGCGCCAGCAGGGCCATGGCGACAAGACTGATGAGTTTGGCTTTCAGAGACAGGGATGTCATGCAAGGAGTCCTTCCCGAAGTGAGGGCTGGCGCGTGGGCACCGGGTGGATTCACCTTATCGGTGGCTTCGGAAGGAGACTTGAAGGGCGCTCGACGCGGCGCGTCATATGCCCGTGCGCAGATGCACACTGACCGCAATTAAATGTTTTTGGCCCGGAATCCCGGTCAGCGTTTACGGTGCCGCCTCGCGCGGTTTGGCGATCCAGGCGTCGAGCACGGCGAACAGGCCCTGGGGATCGAAGGGTTTGGTGACGTAGCCGTTCATGCCGACCTGCATGCAGCGCTCGCGGTCGCGGGCCATCGCGTGGGCCGTCATGGCGATGACGGGCAGCGAGGCGAAGCGGGGGTCCTGTCGCAGCAGCGTGACGGCCTGATAGCCATCCATCACGGGCATCTGCACGTCCATCAGCACGGCGTCGAAGGCCTGCTGACGGATCAGGGTGAGCGCCTCCGCACCATTGTTGGCGGTGGTGACGTCCATACCGGCGTGGGTGCGCAGCATCTCCAGCGCAATGAGCTGGTTGAACTCGTTGTCCTCGACCAGCAGCACCTTGCGGCCGCGCAGCCGGGCTGGCGGCGCGATGGCCTGCAGCGGCTTGGCCTGGCCCGCCTGTGGCCAGGCTTGCGCGGGCTCGATGGCTTTG
>CAYPUS010000226.1:868-5601 GCA_964413815.1 uncultured Aquabacterium sp.
GGGCTTCATCGCCACGGTGGGTCAGCAAGATGGTGGCGCTGGCCGGATGCCGGGCCTGCAGCCGTTGCAGGGCCGCCTCCCCGCCCATCTTTGGCGAAGGGCAGTCGAGCAGCACCACGTCCAGCCCCGGCGCCCAGGTGCGCAGGGCTTCATCCAGGGTTTCGGCTGTGGTGACGGCCACGCCCAGTTCCTCCAGCATCCCGGCCAGGATGTCGCGGGCCGGGGCGTTGTCGTCGATGACCAGGGCGCGCCGCCCGGTGAGGGCCGCGTCGGGCCCGGCCTCGGCCTGGGACAGCGGGATGCTGTCTTGCGCCGGCAGACCGAAGCGGGCGGTGAAGGTGAAGGTGCTGCCTCGGCCCAGCTCGCTGTGCACCTCGAACGTGCCTTGCATCAGCTCGACCAGGCGTTTGCTGATGGCCAGGCCCAGGCCGGTGCCCCCGAAACGCCGCGTGGTCGATGCGTCAGCCTGCCGGAAAGGCTGAAACAGTTCGGCCTGCTGCTGCGTGGACATGCCGATGCCCGTGTCCTGCACGGAGAAAGCCAGCGTGACCGCCTGCTGGCTGGTGCTCACGCGGCGCACCTTGAGCAGCACATGGCCCGCATGCGTGAACTTGATCGCATTGGCGCACAGGTTGACGAGGATCTGGGACAGACGCAGCCCGTCGCCCAGCAGGGTATCGGGCACGTGCCGGTCGACATCGAACAGCAGTTCCAGGTTCTTTTCCTGCGCCTTGAAACCCAGCACCGAGGCCACACGGGTCAGCGCATCGTGCAGGTGCATGGGCTCTTGCTCGAGCTCCAGCTTGTCGGCCTCGATCTTCGAGAAGTCGAGGATGTCGTTGATGATGCGCAGCAGCGACTCGGATGACTGGCTGATCTTATCGAGGTAATCCTGCTGCTGCGGCGTCAAGGAGGTGCGTTGCAGCAGTTGCGTCAGCCCCATGATGCCGTTCATGGGCGTGCGGATCTCATGGCTCATGTTGGCCAGGAAGTCGCTTTTGGCGCGCGACGCATCTTCGGCAATTTCGCGCTGCTGCTGCAGTGACGCGACCAGGTCACGCAGGCGCTCGCGCATCAGCTCGACCGCGCGCAGGATCTGGCCGAACTCGTCATGCGGATTCTGTGTGGCGTTTGACGCGGGGCGGGCGGCGAGTTCGCCGCGCCCGATGGTGTCGAGCTCGTTGCGCACCCGCGCTACGCCACGGACCACCGGCGCGATCCACCAGCGCCGCATCGTCCACCAGATCAGGCTGATGGCCAGCAGGCCGCCGCCCAGCACCGCCCAGCGCAACTGGCGCACGATGGCGGCGGCCCGCTCCTCGCGGGCCTTGTTCTCGCGGCTGGCGATGAGCACGGCGTGCTCGATTTCCAGGCGGTGCGCCTGGAACAGCGGCTGCAGTTGGTGGAACAGCACCCGCCGCGCGCCAGCGATGTCGCCCTTGCGCAATTTGGGCAGGTAACTTTGCTCGGTGACGTCGAAGAAGGCATTGGCGGCAGAGTGGGCGCGGCCCAGCAAGGTGCTGCGCAAAGCGCCGGGCGGCAGTTCGCGCGCCCAGTAGGCGTGGCGCGCACCGTATTCCGCCCGGATGGACTGCCAGCGGGCGCGGGCGTTGTCGAAAGTCTGCGTATCGGCCTGTTGGGCCGCCTCCATCAGCTCATAGGTCACCAGCCGGGCTTCGATGATGAACTGGGGCGGGGGCATGATGTCGGCCACCAGGTGCTGGCCGCGGCCGATCTCCTGGTACAGGCTGCCATTGACCCGCACGCGCTCGAGCGCCTG
Organism: uncultured Aquabacterium sp.; assembly: GCA_964413815.1. GTDB lineage: Bacteria > Pseudomonadota > Gammaproteobacteria > Burkholderiales > Burkholderiaceae_C > Aquabacterium. Next base: position 2,649 of record CAYPUS010000226.1, read on the forward strand.
GTTCAGCATGAAGAAAACGCCGCATGCCAGCAGCAAGGTCCCGACGTTGAGCCAGAGGACACGTGTGCGAAGCGGCATCTCGTTCCAGTGCATTTCGCCTCCCTAGGGCATGCCTGCAACGCGATCGGTGCCAGGGGTGGGGGCCCGCGCCGGTCGATCCATTGCGTCAGCCAGTATAGGGGGGCAGGATAAGCCGGACACCCTTGCGTGGACAGTGGTTTTGGGCCGGCTGGCGCCGCAGCAGGCGCCCTTGCGCCAAAATAATTGACATGTCAAAGATTGATTCGTCAATGGGTTCCGTCGTCGTCGCGCAAGCGGCCGGCGCGCCGCGCGATTTCCGTGCCAACCTCATGGCCATGCTGGGTCTGTGCTTCGTGCTGATCCTGGTGGCGCTGGACCAGACCATCATCGGCACGGCCTTGCCCACGGTGGTGGCCGAACTGCGCGGCTTCGAGTTTTATGCCTGGGTCGGCACCTCCTATCTGCTGACCTCGGTGGTGGCCGTGCCGATCTTCGGCAAGCTCGGCGACGACCATGGACGCAAGCATTTCGTGGTGGCGGCCATCGTGCTGTTCACCGCCGCGTCGATGTTGTGCGGGCTGGCGCAGAGCATGCCGCAGCTGGTGGCCGCACGGGCGCTGCAGGGGGTGGGCGGTGGCATGCTGGTGGCCACGGCCTTCGCCTGCAGCGCCGATCTCTTTCCGGATGCGCGCGAGCGCCTGCGCTGGCAGATCATGTTCAGCATGGCCTTCGGTCTGGCCAATGCCGTGGGGCCTTCTCTGGGCGGTTTCCTCACCCAGTACTGGGGCTGGCGTTGGGTGTTCTTCGTCAACCTGCCGGTGGGGCTGCTGGGCGTGTTCTTCGTGGCCCGCCACCTGCCTTTGATCCGGCACAGCGAGGCCGCGCCCGCGCCCATGGACTGGTGGGGGGCGGGGCTGGTCGCCCTGTGTCTGGGCAGCCTGCAGTTGTTCGTCGAGTACCTGCCGCTGCACAAGCCCCTGTCTTTGATGGCCGGCCTGGCGGCGCTGGGGCTGCTCAGTGGCGTGGCGCTCATCTGGTGGGAGCGGCGCTGCCCCAATCCGGTCATTCCGCTGGGCATGTTCAGCCACGCGCGCATCGGCCCGCTGTTCCTGCTGTCGCTGTTGACGGGCTTTTGCATGTTCGCGGTGATGTACTACGCGCCGCTGATGTTCCAGGGTGGCTTCAACCTCGCGCCCGATGTGGCGGGCCTGCTGATCACGCCATTTGCCGTGTTCATCACCGTGGGCAGCATCACCAATGGCCGCATCATCACGCGGCTGGAGCGGCCCGCCCTGATGCTGTATGTGGGCTTGGCCCTGTTCGCGCTGACGGCTTCGGCCCTGGCCAACATCACGGCCGAGACACCGCATGCGCTCATCGTGGGAGCGATGATGCTGGGCGGCACGGGGATGGGTTTGCTGCTGCCCAATCTGACCTTGTTCATCCAGCGCCTGGCGCCTCGCCCGCAACTGGGCGTGGCCACCGCGATGCTGCAGTCGATGCGCATGGTTGGCGGCATGTTGGGCATGGCGCTGGTGGGTACGTTCGTGACGCACCGCTATGTCGATGGCGTGGACGCGATGATGGCCGAGCGGGGTGCTTTCGCATGGCGGTCCTGGCTGGAAGAGCCGCAGATCCTGGTCGATGCCAGCATGGCCGAGCGTTTTGCTCAGGCCCTTGCGGGCGCCGGGCTGGACCCGCAGGCCTTGCTGATGGCGGCGCGCGGCACCTTCATTGACAGCGTGCACCACAGCCAATGGCTGGTGCTGGGGGTGATGGCGCTGGGCTTTGTCATCCTGCACCGCATGCCACCCATCCGGCGCAGTGGCACGACCGTTGGCCAGCCGGTGCCTGGGGCAGACCATGCTGAGCAGGCGCGCAAGGAGGGTGGGGCATGAGCGAGCGCGAACGCAGCTTGCTGCAACAGATCGGGCGCACCACCCGCGCCATGTTCAGGCCGATGGCCTGGTTGCCGGACAGTTCTGTCGCGCTGGCGGGTGCTGCAGGCGCTGAGCGAAGGGGGTGAATCGAGCCAGAAGGACCTGGCCCTGCGCCTGGCGATGGACCCGGGTTTGCTGACCCGGCAGATGAAGGCCATGCAGGCCGAGGGGCTGGTGCAGCGGCACAGCGACCCTCAGGACAACCGCCTGACCCTTGTGAGACTGACGGCAGCCGGCGCGGCCCTCGTCAAAGACCTGCAGCCGGCGCGCGAGGCCTTTGCGCGGCGTGCGCTCAAGGGCCTGTCGCCCGCCGAGGTCGACCAGGCCATGGCCCTGCTGCGCACCCTGGAGACGCGCTTCAAGCGTTGAGCGGCTTGCCGGTGTCGCCTGAAGTGGCGCCAGCGCCGCGCAGGAGCCGCACAGGTTGCGGCGCGGTCTGGGCACGCGCACGCAACTGACCGCATCCCCCGTCCACATCCTGGCCGGCCGATTGCCGCAGCTTGGTGAGGATGCCGCGCCGGTGCAGGGTCCGGGCGATCTCGGCCGCGCGTTCCCAGCTGGGGCGGCGGAAGTCGAGCTCGTCCACCGTGTTGTAGGGGATCATGTTCATCAGTGCGTACTTGCCATGCAGCAGGCGCACGATGCCTTCGATCTCTTCCTCGCTGTCGTTGACGCCTTCGATCAGCGTCCATTGGTACTGGATGGGGTAGCCGGTGGCGCGGGCGTAGCGCTCGCCGTGTTCGACCAGTTCCTCGGGCGTCAGGCGCGGTGCGCGCGGCAAGAGTTCGGCACGCAGGTCCGCGCGTGTGGTGTGCAGCGACAGGGCCAGGGCCGGCCGCACCTGCCCCGGTGTCAGCCCATGCAGGCGCTCGAAGGCGCGTGGGTCGCCCACGGTGGAGAACACCAGGTTCTTGTGGCCGATGTTGCCCACGGTGCCCAGCAGGTAGATCGCCTCGAGCACGTTGTCCAGGTTGTGCGCGGGCTCGCCCATG
>CAYPUS010000227.1:0-5591 GCA_964413815.1 uncultured Aquabacterium sp.
TAATTGTCTCAGGCAACTTCGCCGATACCGTAGCGGTCACGGCCGTTGTTGCTTATGCGCTCGCGTCGATCTTCGCAACGCTCGGGTTCGCTTTCCTGCTTGCGGCCGTACCGGAGAGGGAGTGCGTTCGAGAATCGCACCCAAAATCACCATGACGAAGTGGCGCCGATTTTTGCCGTTGCTCGCCGTATTCTTCGGCTTACTCGGAATTGCCGTCTGTGCGGCGGCGATCCTCGTTGTTTGGTCGCTGGGATCACGGCTTACTCAGGCCAACGAAGATGCGTTCCATCGAATTGACAAGACTTTTTCGGCTGTTCGAGGCCGAGTCCTCAGCGCCCAAACGCGCGTTCAGGAGTCGAAGATCACGACTGAAGACCTCAGGCAAAAAGTAAGAAACTTGGCTGGAAACGAAGCAAGCGAGCGTCTCGCGGCGCGACTTGAAGTTGACGAGCGGGCTGAACGATTAGTATTGGGGCTGGAGCAGGCGGAGCAATGGCTAGAGTTGTCGGAAGACTCGATTCGAGGCGTCCAACAGGCTCTACAGCTTGGAAGCTCGTTGGGCGCGCCAGTGGACGTTGAATTGGTCGACCCCTTGGTCGAGCGATTTACAGCATTGCGGCGCCAGTTGAAACAAATCACCAAAACGGTCGACGGAATCCGTCAGCGCCTAAGCACAACCGTGGAAGGCGAAGGGCTGAAAGCGCGAATTGATGAAGATGCTCAATTGGTTCTGAGCGTGGTTGCAACAATCAGCGAGATTGACTCCCGTCTGAGCGAATCCGCTGAGAATCTCGCTGACGCACAAGCCAAGGCACAGCGCCTGAAATCAAGGACGCACGATTACATCGTCTTGACGGCCATTGTCGCGGTCCTAATCATCGTGTGGATGCTTGTCGGCCAAGTCTCTCTCTACCGAAACAGTTGGAAAGAATTTCGTCGACGCCAACTCGCGGCTTAGAGCCGATCCGAACGGCGCCTTGCGTGATGCGCGTGCGTTCGCGCGGGTCCGCGTCCACCTCTTCCCGCACCGGCCAGCGGCCAGCGGCGAGCAACACCAGGGCCATACAGCCCGTCATCCAAATCCGTGTCATTCGCATGGCTACCCCCTCCTGGGCAAACCCGTGAGATCGGGGGCAGGCCGGGAAAGTTCAAGGGGCCACCCCCTGTCTCCACGTATCTGTATGTAAAGCGGACAGGTGGGCAGCTCAGGGGCAATGCCCGCCGACATCGGCTATGGTTGCCTGTAGCCCCCCACAAAAAGGAGACGAGCATGAACGGCATTCCCTCCCTGCAAGGCCAGGTCAGCCCTGAAGAATGGCAGCTGCGCGTGGCGCTGGCCGCGGCCTATCGCCTGGTCGCGCTGCATGGCTGGAGCGACCTGGTCTTCACCCACATCTCGGCGCGCATCCCCGGGCCCGATCACCACTTCCTGATCAACCCCTACGGGATGATGTTCGACGAGATCACGGCCTCCAGCCTGGTCAAGGTGGACCAGGACTGCAAGAAGCTCAGCGACTCGCCCTTCCCCGTCAACCCGGCCGGCTTCACCATCCACAGCGCGGTGCACGCCGTGCGCGAGGACGCCGGCTGTGTGCTGCACACCCACACGCGTGCGGGCGTCGGGGTCTCGGCGCAGAAGAACGGGGTGCTGCCCATCTCGCAGCAGAGCACCTTCGTGCTGGCCTCGCTGGCCTACCATGAGTACGAAGGCGTGGCCTTCCGCGATGAGGAAAAGCCGCGCCTGCAGGCCGACCTGGGCGACAAGAACTTCCTGATGCTGCGCAACCACGGCCTGCTGACCGTGGGCCGCACCATCGCCGATGCCTTCTTGCACATGTACCTGTTCGAGACGACCTGCCAGATCCAGTTGGCCGCACAATCGGGCGGCGCCGAATTGACCGAGGTCAACCCTTTGATCGTGCAAGGCGTGGCCCAGGCCATGAAGGTGCAGACTGGCGGCATGGGCGGCGCCTTCGTGTGGCCGGCCCTCGTCCGCAAGCTCGATCGGGTCGACCCGTCTTACAAGCTTTGATTGCATGAAACAAGTGTGGATCGTCAGCGGCCTCGTGGTGGCCGCCTTCGCCGTGGCCGCCCTCATCGTGGGCGGCCGCGATGCCTTCACGCCCGAGGAGGGCAGCGGCGCCGTCACATCCAGCGGGGATCCGAACCGCACGGCCACCCTGCCCTGGCAGATCGAGGTGCTGCGCGATGGCAGCAGCGTGGTCATGGGCCTGACCCTGTCGCACGACGGCCGGGGCAGCACGCTGCAGGCCGCCCGCGATCAATGGGGCGAAGCCATGCAGGTGGCCATCGTGGCCGCCCCCGGTGAGGACGGCACGCTCGAAGCCTTTGTCGATCCGGCCGCGGCGGGCTTCATCAATGGCAAGGCCGTGCTGACGGCCGCGCTGCCGGCCGATCAGATCAAGGCCATGCGCGAGCGCGCCATCAAGGTCGACTTCATGGAAAGCACGACGCGCAAGTACACGCTGACGCCCGAAGACCTCCAGGCCGCGATGCAGGCCCCGCTGACCGCGCTCAGCTTCATCCCGCAGGCCAATCTGGACGAGGCCACCATCGAGGCCCGTTTCGGCAAGCCGGCCGAGCGTGTGAAGCGCTCAGAGACCGTGACGCACCACCTTTATCCAGGCAAGGGCCTGGACATCGCCCTGGACACCAAGGGCAAGGAGCTGCTGCAGTACGTGCCGCCGGCCTTGTTCGAGCAGCGCCTGAGGGCGCCACTGCTGGCCGCGTCAGCGCCCTCTTCCGTGCAATAACTCCGCTCAGCGCAACAACTCAGCGCAACAAGGACTCAGCGCTTGCCCGCGAAGGGCGCGCTCAGCCGATCGATCTCGGCATCCTTGACGGCCCACATCTCGTTGATCCAGGCCTGCAGCGCGCTGCGCGGCGGGGGCTCGCCCTGCTCGTTGACCAGCAGGTGCTTGGGGATGGGCACCATGCGCACATTGACGATCACATCGTCGACACGGCCTGTCAGCAGGTCCACGAAGGTGGGCACGCCGTGCGGGTAGACGATGGTGACGTCGACCAGGCCCTCGAACATCTCGCCCATGGTCTCCAGCGCCATGCCGATGCCGCCCGTCTTGGGCTTGAGCAGGTGCTTGTAGGGCGTCTGCGTGGCCTTGGCCTTGGCCGGCGTGTAGCGGGTGCCTTCCATGAAGCTGATCACCGAGGTGGGGATCACGCGGAACTTCTCGCAGGCCTTGCGCGCGGTCTCCAGGTCTTTCTTGGCCGAAGCGCCGCCCTTGCGGCGCATGAAGGGAAAGTCGAGCGCCCACCAGGCCAGGCCCATGATGGGCACATACAGCAGCTCGTGCTTGATGAAGAACTTCAGCAGCGGGATGCGGCGGTTGAAGACGCGCTGCAGCACCAGGATGTCGACCCAGCTCTGGTGGTTGCTGCTGACCAGGTACCAACTGCGGTAGGTGAACTTTTCCAGGCCATGCACCTGCCAGCCATCGTTGCCCACGGCGGCCATCCAGCGGATGTTGTTGCCGATCCAGACCTCTGCGATGCCGTTGAGCATGAAATCCGTGAACACGCGCACGATTCGGAACGGCAACACGAGCTTGATCAGCGCGAACGGCATCAGCAGCGAAAACATCACCAGCGTGTTGAGGGCCAGCGCCAGGCTGGCGAAGGTGACTTTGAAGGCGGACGCGATCCGGTGCAGCATGGGGAGACGGGAAACTGAAACAGAACGGAATTATGTGCACAGATGTGCAGGAAGCCGGGACCACCCTCTTTTCAAGCCCGCCGAGGGTGCGTAACGTCTACCGTGATGACGGAAATGCGGGGCGGGCCCGCTGACCATCCGTGGCCAGGCGGGAGACAGCCATGCATGCAAGCGCCAGATCCGACGATGACGACGCAAGCCAGGCGGCGCGCGCGGCCTTTCACCACTGGACCTTGTGGCAGGCGATGTCGGACTGGCTGGGCGACCTGCTGCTGCATCCCAGGGCCCATACGGACTTCCCATCCGACATGGATGCCTGCGCCGACACCCTCATCCGCCTGACCGACGAAGAGCCGGATGTCGCCATCTTCCACATGGTGCACGCCCGCATCGACAAGGTGAACCGCTACAGCGTGCTGCATGCCATGCACTGCGCCATGCTGCTGACGCTGATCGGGCGCCACCGCAAGTGGGACGAGGCCCGCACGGCCACTGCCGTCAAGGCCGGCCTGACCATGAACCTGTCGATCACCGCCTTGCAAAACCAACTGGCGCAGCAGACCACGCCGCTGACGCGCGAGCAGCATGACGCCATCGAGGCCCACCCGGCCGCCAGCACGCAGATGCTGCGTGAGCTGGGCGTGCGCGACGAAGCCTGGCTGACGGCCGTGCTGCAGCACCACGAAGAGGCCCACGGCAAGGGCTACCCGCAGCACATCGACGAGGTCGACACGCTGGCACAGGCCATCCACACCTGCGATGTCTTCGGCGCCAAGATCAGCCCGCGCATCGGCCGCGTCGGCATGCCGCCACCCGCTGCGGCCCAGGCCATCTTCCAGCAACTGGGCGCCAGCCACTTCGGCATCACCGTCATCCACCTGCTGGGCACGTACCCGCCCGGCTGCCTGGTCGAGTTGGCATCGGGTGAGCGCGGCGTGGTCGTGCGCCGCCACGCCGACCCGTGCGCGCCCCAGGTGGTGCTGATCGGCCAGGGCCTGGGCGTGCTGCCGCTGGCCACGCTGCGCCGCGCAGAGACCACGCCGGGCAGCGGCCACCAGATCGTGGGCGTCGCGGCCGATCAGTACTGGTCGGAGCACATCCCGCCCGAAGCCATCTTGCGTGCGGTCTGACACGCGACCGAGGTCCATCACCATCGATCGGCGGCCCGCCAATGCCCCGCCGCACGCCCGCCTGACCGCAAGGCGCTACGCTTGAGGGTTCTGAAGGAGCCTTGAGCCGTGCTGCGCTGGTTTGAAAACTTGATCGATCCCTATCCCGATGCCACCCCGCAGGTGCCGCCTCGGCGATTCTTCGCTTTCCTCTGGGCCGGCACGCAGGGCATGCGCCCCTACCTGCTGGGCATGACCCTGCTGACGGCCACCATCGGCGCTTTCGAGGCGCTGCTGTTCAGCATGCTGGGCAGCATCGTCGACTGGCTCAGCAAGGTGCCGCCCGCCGAGCTGTGGACGGAAGCCGCTGACAAGCTCCTGCTGCTGGCCGCCATCCTGCTGGTCAGCCCGCTGGCCGTGCTGCTGCAGACCGTGCTCAAGCACCAGACGCTGGCCGGCAACTTCCCCATGAAGCTGCGCTGGCGCTTCCACCGCCTGATGCTGGGCCAGAGCATGGGCTTTTACCAGGATGAGTTCGCCGGGCGCGTGGCCGCCAAGGTGATGCAGACGGCACTGGCCGTGCGCGATGTGTGCTTCATCGTGGGCGACATCCTGGTCTTTGTGATCATCTATTTCGCCACCATGACGGCGGTGATGGGCGGCTTCGACCTGCTGCTGATCACGCCCTTCCTGGGCTGGCTGGCGCTGTACCTGTGCTCGATCGCCTTCTTCGTGCCGCGCCTGGCGCGCACGGCGCAGGCGCAGGCCGATGCGCGCTCGACCATGAC
>CAYPUS010000228.1:0-2578 GCA_964413815.1 uncultured Aquabacterium sp.
GGCCGGACTCTTCGCCCTTGTGCCACAGGCGCTTGCGCGAGCGGCTCCAGTAGACGGCCTCGCCGAGTTCGGCGGTGCGCGCCAGGGCCTCGCGGTTCATCCACGCGAACATCAGGACATCGCCGCTGCGGTCTTCCTGGGCGATGACGGGCACCAGCCCGTTTTCATCCCAGCGGATTTCATCTAACCAAGTCATATGCAAGGAGTGTAGCAATCGGGGGGCCAAGTGCCTGGCTTCCCCCGTGTCCAGGGTGACGCCGCCGCGCGCTTGGCGTCACAATCTGGCAATTCCATCCCATTGCACCCCATGCAAAGACCTGAACCCTTGCTGGCGCTGACCATGGGCGACGCCTGCGGCATCGGCCCGGAGATCATCGCCAAGTACTGGCAGTCCCATGGCGCGGACAGCGCCCGGCACCTGCTCGTCGTGGGTGATCTGTGCGTGATGCTGCGGGCCGTGTCCTGGATGCCGCCGCAGCTGCGCCCCCAGGTGGTGGCCCTGTCCTCGCCAGCGCAGGCCCGCGAGATGGCGCTGGGCTGCATCGGCGTGTGGACGCCGCCCGGCCTGCCGGAAGACCTGCTGACCGCGCCCCTGGGCCAGGTCGACGTGCGCGCCGGCCGGGCTGCTGCGGCGTGCATCCGCGAGGCCGTGCGCTTGGCGCAGACCGGCGAGGTGGCGGGTATCGTGACCGCGCCCCTGCACAAAGAGGCGCTGTCGCTGGCGGGCGAGCCCTATCCGGGCCACACCGAATTGCTGCAGGCCGAAGGCAGCCCTCCCGGCCAGGCGCCCGCGCCCGTGCGCATGATGCTGGCCAACGAGGAGCTCAAGACCGTGCTGGTGACCATCCACGTGTCGCTGCGCCAGGCCATCGAGCAGATCACCGAAGCGGCCGTCCTCGAAACCATCCGGATCGCGCACGCCAGTGCACAAAGTTGGGGCATGCCCCGTCCCCGCATCGGTGTGGCGGGGCTCAATCCCCATGCGGGGGAGGGCGGCCTGTTCGGCGATGAAGAGATCACCGCCATCAGCCCGGCCATCGCCGCGGCCCGCGCCGAGGGCATCGACGCCTCGGGGCCCCATGCGCCGGACACGGTGTTCATGCGGGCCCGCCATGCGCCGCCCCGCCACGTCGGCGAGTTCGACATCGTCATCGCGATGTACCACGACCAGGGCCTGATCCCCGTGAAGTACCTGGGACTGGACGAGGGCGTGAACGTGACGCTGGGCCTGCCCTTCGTGCGCACCAGCCCGGACCACGGCACGGCCTTCGATCTGGCCGGCACGGGGCGGGCCGATCCGACCAGCTTTGCCCGCGCGGTGCGCATGGCGCGCACCCTGGTGGCCGGTCGCGCCGGCGGCTTGGCCTGAAGGCAGGCGCGGCGCTCAGGCCGCCGAGCGGTTGGCAGCGCTCAGTGCGGCCAACTGGCGCCGCGCCCGCACGGTGGCGCGCTCGATCAATTCCGCCTGCTCGAAGGCCTTGAAGCGGCCGCTCTCGCACATCTTGGCCAGCGTGCGCGCCGTCAGCGAGATGGTCTGCTTGTGCATGCTGCCGTGGCTGAAGATGAAGAAGTTGCGGCCCTCGCTGACCCAGGTCAGGCGCACCCGCTTCCACTGGCCCTGCATCATCATCTGGTAGGCCGTCCCCTTGTTGATGTGGTGGATCAGCTGCGTGCCCGCCGAGGGTGGGGGTGGCGCGTCCAGATTGATGTCGATCTCGCTGAGGCTCGGATCGCCATCGCCGGGGGCGTCGAGGTCGATGTCCAGCGGGCCTTCCGTGGCCAGCGCGCTTTCGGCCATGAAGCCCGCTTCCTGCGCCTCTGCGGGGCTCAGGGCGGACACCACCGTCAGCACGGGCGGCGACTGCAGGTTCTCCAGCGCTGCGGGCAGGGGGTCGTTGGCGGCCTCTTCGCGGCTGGGGATGTGCAGTTGCTGGACCTTGTTGAGCTGCTGCTCCAGCAGGCGCGTGGTCAGGTCATGCGGGGGCGGCGCCTTCAGGCATTCGGCGTGGGTGGGCAGCAACTGGGCGAAGAACTGCTGCTTGGCGTCCTCCGACCACTGGATCAGCGCCAGGCCCTCGTTGAGGTCCTTCATCAGCTGCGGCAGCGTCAGCAGGAAGGCCTTGCGCAGCTGCGGATTGCCCTTGGGCTGCACGCTCATGGCCAGGTCCTGGGTCACCTTCTTCATGCGCAGGGCCAGCGGCGATTGCCCGCCGTCGCGGGCGCAGGCCATCACCTGCACCTGGCTCCAGACCTGGGCCAGGAAGTCGCGCAGGAAGTCCGGCATCTCGACGTCGGCCAGCTCGCGCTTGAGGATCTGCATGTAACGCTGCTGCACGCGCAGATCGGCTTCCTTGCTGCTCAGCAGCTCGGCCACGGCGGCGTGCTCGGCGGCCTCGCGCGCGTTCTCGGTCTCGATGAATTCTTCCAGCTCGGCCAGCTTGGACGTGTACAGGTCCATGCGGTCGAAGTCGCCGTCGACGATCTCGTTGACCAGTGCGGTGATGCGCTCCAGGCAGTTTCGGCCAGGCCCGCTCTCGTAGTCTTCCAACGAGGCCGACAGCGAGGCGATGCGGTTGAC
>CAYPUS010000228.1:2588-5555 GCA_964413815.1 uncultured Aquabacterium sp.
TCCTGCACCAGCTCGCGCACCAGCTTCAGGAAGCGCTGGCTCGATTCGGAGTCGAAGTCCTCGAAGGCGCTGCCCAGCGAGGCGATGCGGTTGACGAAGCGCCGCACCGGGTGTTTGCGGGAGTTGAAGAACCCCATGTCGCCCAGCGCCACGCGCAGCACGGGCATCTGCAGGCGGGCGATCTGCCGCGCCATCTGCGGGGCGACCTTGGGATCGGACAGCACCTGGTCGAACAGGGCGGCCACGATGTCGATCACCATCTGGTCGAGCGCGGCCCCACCGCTGGCGCGCACCAGCTCTTCCCGGTGGGCGCGGATCAGGTTGACGGCCATCAACTGGCCTGCGAACCCGGCGGCAGCGCCCAGCTGGACACTGGCATCGCTGGGCCCGGGCTGGCCGCCAGCGGCGCCGTCTGCCAGGGCATGCGCCGAAGCGGAGGCGGCAGGCAGTCCGCTGTCCAGCACGCCCATGTTGCTGCTGGACGCCTGCATGGCGATCTGGCGCAGCAGGTTCTGAAAGTCGGGGTTGGCGGCAGGCAACTGGCCGCCGGTGGCGCCAAAGCCGCCGTGGCCGGAGGGCGTGCCGCGCAGCCCGATGGGCGCGGGCCCTTCGAGGGGCGCGCCTGGCATCGAGACGCCGAACATCTCGCTGAGCGCCTGCGCGGCGCGCATGTGCGCTTCGGCGTTGAGGGGGCTGGCGCCACTCAATCGGCCGTGGTGGGTGTCGGCCAGTGCGCCCGGCAGGGTCGCGCCCTGCCACTCCGCGGGCCGTGTGCTGGGCAGGCCGCCGGGGGTGGTGGCCGAGCGGGAGCGGTTCACGGCCAGGCCTTGGGGGCGCAGGCCTTTCGAGCGCATCTCGCCCACGGTCATCGTGTAGGCCTGTGCGAGCTCGGGGCCGAGCACGCGTCCGAAATGCTGCGCCAGCACCGCGATGACATCTTCCTCGCAGTCGGACTCGGCCAGCGCATTCATCAGGCTGCGTGCGATGGCCTGCGGGCGGATGGGGTTGCGTTCGGGGCCGGCGTCAGGGCACAGGGTGGCCATGAAGGCGTAGACCGCCTCCAGTTCGCCTTCGCATTCCGAGGTCAGGGTCAGGGCCAGGCGGTCGGCGGTCACGCCGCGCTCCACCTCGGCGTTGTCCACCAGGGACAGGGCCGTCCAGTCGGTGTCGAGCTGCAGCGCGCCGGCGCCGCTGTGGGCCTCGGCCAGGGCCGGGCTCATGGCCTTTTCCGCCTGGTGGCGGAAAGCCTTGGCGAAGGCGGGCAGGACGCTCGCGGATTTGAGCTTGAGCGCCCGCTCCGCGTTCATCAGCATCTGCCGCTGCAGATTGCTGGTGGCACTGGGCACCTGGGCGGCCAACTGGATCGCTACCTTGTCGACGGCGTTGACGACGGCCGTCTGGATACGCGCCAGGGCAGCTTCCAGTACAGGGTCAAGACGGGTGGCGGTCACAGAGCGGCTTCCAATCGATCAAGATGGCGACCCGTTGCCAGGCGCCATGACACTGTCCCAAAACGGGACTTCCTTTGATCGTTGGATATCGGCCGCTCAGGCGCCTTCTTTTGTCAGCGTTTCAAATTGTCACGAATTTCCCGCAGCAGCAGGATGTCTTCCGGCGTGGCGGGCGGCGCGGCAGGGGCGGCCGGTTCCTCGCGCTTGAGGCGATTGATCTGCTTGATCATCAGGAAGATGATGAAAGCCAGGATCATGAAATTCAGTGCCACGGTCAGGAAGTTGCCGTAGGCGAACACCGCACCGAGTTTTTTGGCCTCCGCCAGCGGCAGTGTGCTGTCCTGCCCCGACAGGGCGATGTAGTAATTGCTGAAGTCCAGGCCGCCGACCACCTTGCCGACCAGCGGCATGATCAGGTCGTTGACCGTGGAATCGACGATTTTGCCGAAGGCGCCACCGATGATCACGCCGACTGCCAGGTCGACCACGTTGCCCTTGACGGCAAACTGTTTGAACTCACTGAAAAATCCCATCTTGGCTCTCCTTACGATTGCGGCCACGGCCGTGGATGGGCCCGACTTTAGAGCTTGTTTCCCTCGGGGCTGGCCCCTTTTCCCAGCGTGGCGGGCGCCTTGCAGCGTCGAAGTCCGCGGTTGTTGCAAAAATGTTGCAACGCCGCATCCGTGCCGGGTCAGCGCAACAAGGTGGTCCAAGGCCAGGGCAGGGCGCATCCGTCCGTTAGAATGCGCGGTTGACTGCGATGTAAATCGATCCACTTGGTTCGTTTTTGTCTGCGCTTTCTGTCAGTTCTTCTTACACGTCCTTAAGGATTCTCCCCATGAGCAATCAGCCAGTGGACCCGAGCCGTCGGACCTGGGTGACCATGGCCTGCGCCGCCGGTGGCGTGGGTGGTGTGGCCACCGCCATTCCCTTCGTTTCGACCTTCCAGCCGTCCGAACGTGCCCGCGCCGCTGGCGCTGCCGTCGAAGCGGACATCAGCGCCCTGAAACCCGGGGAAATGATGACGGTCGAGTGGCGGGGCAAGCCCGTGTGGATCATTCGCCGCACCCCGGAGCAGGTCGCTGCGCTGCCCAAGATCGACAGCCAGCTCGCTGACCCCAACTCCGAGCGCAAGCCAGATGAACTGACCCCTGAATACGCCCGCAACACCACCCGGTCGATCAAGCCCGAGGTCCTGGTCGCAGTGGGCATCTGCACCCACCTGGGGTGCTCGCCTTCGTCCAAGTTCCAGACCGGCGCCCAGCCTTCGCTGCCCGACGACTGGCCCGGTGGCTTCCTGTGCCCCTGCCATGGCTCGACCTTCGACATGGCCGGCCGCGTCTTCAAGAACAAGCCCGCGCCGGACAACCTCGAAGTCCCGCCTCACATGTACCTGTCTGACACCAAGCTGCTGATTGGTGAAGACAAGAAGGCCTGACAGGAGACACGCACATGGCTGAAATGAAGCAAGCGCCCGCGGGCGCTTCGGCTGGCGAGAAGTTCATGACCTGGGTGG
>CAYPUS010000229.1:0-4412 GCA_964413815.1 uncultured Aquabacterium sp.
GCCCAACGGCTGCGATCGCCCCCGGCGCCGGCGCGCAGGCTGGCGCGTGCCATCCAGGCCAGGGTGTCGGCAGACCAGGCGCTGGCGCCAGCCCCCTGCCCCGCGCGCAATTCGCCCGCGCTGGCCGCCAGGGCGCGGTCGGCCTGTGCCCGGGCGAAGTGGCCCGGTGCCTCCGGGGCCAGTCGCCAGGCGGCCGAACGCCCCACCTGCGCCCACGCCCAGGCGGCTTCCTCCGCATTGAGCATCCAGCGCCCGCGGGTGGCGGTGTCATCCATGGCCTGGGCGGCCGCCACATGGTCCATCCATGCCCAGCGGACCAGCGCCAGCAGATTGAGCGGCCCTTCGGCTTCGGGCGGCACGGCCAGCGGCAGGGTCGGTGCCAATGAGGGGCGCGTCGCTCCGACCTTGCCTTTGGCCGATTTGCCGGATTTTTTTGCTGCCTGGGGGCTCGCCCTCGGGCCAATCGACGCCCCCGGAGTCCGGGGCCGGTCATCGGCGGCCCACGCCCCCGCGGCGGCACGGGCCTGTGGCATCAGAAAGGCCTTGGGGTCGGCCAGCGCCCGGCTGAGCGCCTGGCTCACAGCCTCGCCCAACAGGCGGGCGGTTTGGGTGACGGCCTTCGGCTTGTCGGCCTCCACCACCAGGCGCAGCTTGCGCCACACGTCCTCCGGCTTGAGCACGCCGCTGGCAAACAGCGTCTGCGCCATCGCGTCACAGCCGGTATCGGCGTCTCGCTGGGCCCACCAGGCCTGGCGCGCCTGTTCGCGCAAATCACCCTGTCCGCCCAGGCCGCTTACCCCGCCCTGCGCCTGCTGCCCTGTCTGGTGGCGCGCCAGCAGGCCCAGGCAGACGACCTCGCGGTCATCGTTCATGCGAAAACTTGGCTGCACACGCAGGAAGGTGGCCCAGTCCTGGCGGCGGCCCAGTTCCAGCAGCCAGTCATTGCGGGCCCGATCGGCCACATAGCTGTCTGGCCAGCGTGCCAGAAAGGCATCGACCTCGCTTGGGCTGGCCTTGAGCAGCCGCGCCTGGAAGTACCAGTACTCGGCCCAGGGGGCCAGGGGATGCCGGTCGGCCAGCAGCGCGTCGCGCGCGGCCAGCAGGCGGTTCTCGTCGCGCACCCGCAGGGCCTCTCGGGCCTCCTGCACGGTGCTGTCGTCCGCGGCGGCCCAGAGGGACGCCCCGCTGCCGGCGAGCCCCATTGTCAGCACCACCGCCCCGAGGGCGCGCACGCGCCGCAGCGCATACTTGTATGTGATTCGCAATTGCATGCTTTCTTTGATGGCCACCACCCCTGCCGACTCCACTGCCGCCCCGCAACGCGCCGCCCTGCGCCAACAACTGTTGACCGCGAGAAAGGACTGGGCCAGTGGCCCCGACGCCCACGCCGCGCAAAAGAAATTGCAAGAACGCCTGCTGACGGTGTTGTCGCAATTGGAACCCGGATGCCTGGGGGTTTTTTGGCCTGTGCAAGGGGAATTTAACCCAATGGATGTGGCCCTGAGCGCGCAACAGCAATGGCATTGCCGTCTGGCTCTGCCTTTTGCACGGCGGGATCCGGTCAGCATGGATTTCAGGCTGTGGGACGGCGCCTCGCCCGCGCTCAAAGACGAATGCGGCATCCCCACCGCCGATGGCGCCGTGGTGGTGCCGGAAGTCGTGCTGCTCCCCTGCGTCGGCTTCTCCCCGCAAGGTTGGCGGCTGGGCTACGGCGGCGGCTATTTCGACCGCTACCTGGCCGCGCACCCCGAAGTGACCGCGATCGGCGTGAGCTGGTCAATCGGCCAATTGCAAGAAAACGTGATCAATCCTCAGCCTCACGACCGGCCTTTGATCGCGGTCATCACAGAAAGCAACATATGGAGTGAGTAGGTGCCCCCCGTTCGCGGGGGACCCCGGAAGGAACCCTATGCGTCCGCTCGGCATATAACCGTCAATATGCGTCCATGCCCCAACCGCAAGCCCCCCCAAGAGGGTCATGCAGGCAGTTAAATCAACCGAAACAAGGACGTGAACATGAAACTCTTCAAGCAGTTCAGCGTGTCACTGGTGGCACTGGCCGCCGCCACCGCTGCCTCCGCAGCCACACAACCGTTCGTCACCCCCGTCAGCTCCACCATCACGGTCGACGCCGTGGCGTTGAACTCCTCGCTGGCCGGCTACGCCATCGCCGCCACCGGCAATGCCAGCTGGAACAGCGCCACCGGCGTGCTGAACCTGCCCATCCAGACGCTGACGACCTCCAGCAACCCCGGCCCGCTGAACATCGAGTACGGCGACACCTCGGGTCTGAAGTTCACCAAGACGCTCAACCCCACTATCACGCTGCAGAACTTCAGCTTCGACCTGGCCACGAACGAGCTGTCGGGCGATCTGATCGTCGGCAACGTGCTGTTCCCCACGCTGAAGATCGAGAACCAGTCGGTGCTCAAGGCGCTGAACGTGGAAAGCGTCTTCGGTGGCGTGGACGGCTCGTCGGTGGCGAACTCCGGCACGGCCCGTCCCCTGGACCTGCGCGCTTCGAACTTCGTGCTGTCGGACTCCTTCGTCGAGTACCTGAACTTGCGTGAAATCAACCCGGATTCCGTGGCCTTCGTCGCCGGCATGTTCACCCAGATCAGCGTGACCACCGTGCCCGAGCCGTCGACCTATGCCCTGATGGGCCTGGGCCTGGTCGGCATGGGTCTGATGGCCAAGCGCAAGCGCGCCGCCTGATCGCGAAGACGCATCTCTCGTCTCCTCCAAAGAAAAAGCTCCCCTCGGGGAGCTTTTTTCATGGGCCTCACAGGTCGGCAAGGCCCCATCAGGGCCGCACTCAGAAGCGGTAGCCGATGCCAACGCCGAACAGGGTCGGGTCCACGCGGACGGTGCCCAGCTTGCCGGCCGCCGAATGGTGCGCGTCGGCGCGGATGTTGATCTTCTTGAAGTCGACGTTGAAGAAAACGTTTTGCGTGATGGGGAAGTCCACACCGAGCTGGAAGGCGGCCCCACGGCTGCTCTTGTCCAGCGTGACGGTGCCACCCAGCGCGGCCATCTTCTGGGCCGAGAAACGCGTGTAGTTCACGCCCACGCCCACATAGGGACGCGCCACCGGGTGATCTGGCGCGAAGTGGTACTGCAGTGTCAGGGTGGGCGGCAGGTGGCGCAGGGTGCCGATGCGGTCACCGCCGACCGACACCGTCTGGCGCTGCGGCGACGTGGCGATCAGCTCCAGGGCGATACGGGGCGTCAGGAAGTAGGACAGGTCCACTTCCCAGATGTACTTGTTGTTGACCGAGACCGAATCGGCCGGGATGACGCCGGTGGTCGCGTTCTCGTTGGCCGGCTCCAGGTACAGGGCCCGGGCACGCACCATGAAATCACCGGCCTGGGCCGGCGTGGCGACGGCCGCGGCACAGGCCACGGCGGCGGCCGTCAGAGGCAGGCGCAGGCGGGTGCCAAGGGCATGGAGGGCGGCGGGCGAAGAGGCGTTCATGGCTTTCAAATCCTTCTTGTTGCGAATGGACAGGGCGCGCTGCGCACACCCCATGCCTTCATTGCAACAAGCCGCCGCCTGCCCAAACTTGTCTTGCATCAAGCCGCCGGCGCCCCCGGCCCG
Organism: uncultured Aquabacterium sp.; assembly: GCA_964413815.1. Taxonomy (GTDB): domain Bacteria; phylum Pseudomonadota; class Gammaproteobacteria; order Burkholderiales; family Burkholderiaceae_C; genus Aquabacterium. The sequence continues at coordinate 3,599 of CAYPUS010000229.1, forward strand.
GCGCCTCAGCCGGGCTTGCGCCAGGTCAAGCCGAGGCCTTCTTCACAGGCCAAGCCGTTGGCAAATGGCCAACACCGTGGCCGACTGGTTCATCGTGTAGAAGTGCAGGCCGGGCGCGCCAGCGGCACGCAGCTTCTCGCACAGCTCCGTGACCACATCGAGGCCGAAGGCCTGGATGGCCGCCTTGTCGTCGCCATGGCTCTCCAGCCGCGTGCGGATCCAGCGCGGGATTTCGGCGCCGCAGGCATCCGAAAAGCGCATCAGCTGCGAGGAGTTGGTGATCGGCATGATGCCGGGGATCACCGGGATGGTGGCGCCGGCCTTGTGGGCCTCGTCGACGAAACGCACGTAGGCGTCCACGTTGTAGAAGTACTGGGTCAGGGCCACGTCCGCGCCGGCACGGACCTTGGCGACGTAGGCTTGCAGGTCGGCCGCGGGGCTGCGGGCCTGGGGGTGCATCTCGGGGTAGGCGGCCACTTCGATGTGGAAATGGCTGCCGGTGACCTCGCGGATGAAGGCCACCAGTTCGCTCGCGTAGCGGAATTCGCCGAAGCCGCCATAGCCGCTGGGCAGGTCACCGCGCAGCGCCACGATGCGGCGCACGCCATCGGCCTGGAACTGCGCCAGTTGCTCGCGCACCGAGGTCTTGGTCGCACCGATGCACGAGAAGTGCGGCGCGGCATCGAAGCCCTCCTTCAGGATGGCGCGCACGGTCTGGATGGTGCCGTCCTGGGTCGAGCCGCCTGCCCCATAGGTGACGGAGCAGTATTCGGGCTTGAGGGGATAGAGCTGCTGGCCACGGTGCGCCAGCAGC
>CAYPUS010000229.1:4422-5534 GCA_964413815.1 uncultured Aquabacterium sp.
TCTTGGGCGGGAAGAACTCCAGGCTGATGGGCAGCGGGGCGGAAGGGGTGCTGGCTGAAATCGTCATGGCTTCAAGCTGGGGTCGGTTGATGCGGTCGGTTCGTTCAGGGCGGTCGGCGTTGTCACAAGGCTGCAAGCGGGTTTTCAGGCCGCCTCCCGCGCACGGACAAAGAACTCACGGTTGCCGTCGCCACCGGCGATGGCACTGTTGAAGTAGGCGCTCACATTCAATCCAAGCGCCGTGCACGCTTGGCGAATGCGGGCTTCGACTTCGGGGTAGCTGGCCTCGTCCTTGACCAGGCCGCCCTTGCCGATCTGGGCCGGCTGCAGCTCGAACTGGGGCTTGACCAGCATCAGCAACTCGCCGCCAGGGGCCAGCAAAGGCCGCAACGCGGGCAGCACCAGCGTCAGCGAGATGAAGGACAGGTCCCCCACGATGAGATCGAAACCGCCCTCGGGCATGGCCTCGCCCAGGTCTTCTTCGGTGAGGTGGCGCGCGTTGACGCCCTCGATCAAGGTGACCTGCGCGTGGCCGGCAATGGTGTGATGAACCTGGCCATGGCCGACATCCACCCCCACCACATGCGCCGCGCCCTGGGACAGCAACACCTCGGTGAACCCGCCGGTGCTCTGCCCCACATCCAGGCAAACCTTGCCCTTGACGGCCACGGGATGCTTGCAATGCGCGCAATGCGCCAGCGCCCCTTCGAGCTTGAGCCCCGCACGGGACACCCAACGCGTCTCCGCATCGTCCAGCACCTGGAACTCCGCCGCCAGCGGCAACTGCTCACCCGCCTTGCGCACCGTCGCCCAGCCCTTGTGCTTGGCACCCGCCGCGCGCCACTGCACCGCGCCCTGCTCGATCAACCGCTGCGCAGCCGACCGCGTAGGCGCCAGCCCCTTCTCAAGAATGAGCTGATCGGCACGCGCCAAAAGAATGTTCGACATGAAAGAACTCAAGGAAAAACGCCCCCACCCCGATGACGCGCCACCAGGAGCGACGCCGAAGGCAAGCGACTATTCCAGCAACCACCGCGGATCTGGCTCCGCCAGTCCGCCGGTGGTGCCCCCCTGGGGGGGCGGCCGAAGGCCGTAGGGGGGGGATCAATACC
>CAYPUS010000230.1:0-5463 GCA_964413815.1 uncultured Aquabacterium sp.
GGGCATCACGCACCGCTTCTACGATCCCTTGGATGCCAGCGCGCTGGAAGGTCTGATCACGCCGCATACGCGCCTGATCTGGCTGGAGGCGGCCGGCTCGGTGACGATGGAGTTCCCGGATCTGCTGGGGCTGTTGCAGGTCGCACGCCGTCACCCCCATCTGGTGACCGCCCTGGACAACACCTGGGGCGCAGGGCTGGCCTTCGATGCCTTCGAGTTGGGCCTGCCCGACAAGGGCGGTTCATGCGGCGTGGACATCTCCGTGCATGCGCTGACCAAATACCCCTCAGGTGGTGGCGATGTGCTGATGGGCTCGGTCGTCACGCGCGACGAGGGCCTGCATCAGCGCCTGAAGATGACGCACATGCGGCTGGGGCTGGGTGTGGGCGGCAACGATGTGGAAGCCGTGCTCAAGGGCTTGCCCAGCATGGCGCTGCGTTATGCCGCCCATGACAGCGCCACGCGCCAGATCGCGCAGTGGCTGGAAAAGCGCCCTGAGGTGATGCGCGTGCTGCATCCGGCCTTGCCTGCCTCGCCCGGCCATGGCCATTGGCGCCAGACCTGCTCGGCCGCCGCGGGCCTGGTGTCGGTCGTGTTCGACGGCGCGCGGCATCCCGCGGAAAAGGTCCATGCCTTCGTCGATGCCCTGCGGCTGTTCAAGATCGGCTACTCATGGGGCGGCCCGGTCAGCCTGGTGGTGCCTTACCCGGTCCGTGGGATGCGCCAGCACGGCGAGCTGGCGGCCGAAGCCGCCAAGGACCACACGCTGGTGCGTCTCGCCATCGGGCTGGAGGATGTGGACGACCTGATCGCCGATCTGGATCAGGCCTTCGCCAGCATCGCCTGAGCGTCAGGCGTCCTCACTGCCCCGCCGCGTGCAGCGCATTGCCCGCCGCGATCGGATCGCCCGTGCGCTCATAGACCTGCCGCCAGGTGCCATAGCTGGGCATCTCTTTGACCTTCCAGGGATGGAAGCTGGGCTTGTAGTAGGCGAAGTAATAGCCCAGCGTCGGCGGGAAGAGGCCGCCCGGCTTGTAGAACCACCACAGGCCCTTGGCCCAGAGCTTGGCCCGTTGCCCCAGCGTGAAGCCGTCGACGCGCAGCATGTAATCCAGGATGCGGGCCACCGTGAAGGGAAAGCCGAAGGTCACCAGGAACATCGGGACGTTGCGGCGCCACCAGCCCGCTTTGGCCACCTTGGTCAGCACGTCGAAGGCCACGGCCTTGTGCTCGACTTCCTCGATGGCATGCCAGGCGTAGACGGCGCGCACCCTGGGGTCGCTGCCTTCCAGCAGGTCTTTGCGCTCAAAAAAGCAGGTGCACATCATCGAGGTCAGGTGTTCCAGGGCGGCCGTGACGGCCAGGCGCTGCACGGGCGTGGAGAACTTGTAGGCCTCGACCATCAACTCTTCTTCGAGCCGGCGGGTGATGTCGTCAACGTCGATGCCCTGCGCCTTGAGGCGGTCGTTGTACTGTCGGTGCACCAGGCTGTGCTGGGCTTCCTGGCGGGTGAAGTCCTTGACCTCCCGCTGGAGCTTGGGGTCGGTGATGCCGTCCTTGAACTCGCGCACGCTCATGATGAAGAACTTCTCTCCGACCGGAAAGAGCGTGGACATCGCGTCGAAAAAGCGCGTCTTGAAGGGATCGCCACCCATCCAGTATTTTGGGATGTCGGTGTCGAGCTGGAAGTCCAGGTTTTCGCGGGGAACGATGTCGGCGTTTGCGGAGCGGCTGGACGAACGGAGTGGGCTGGTCATGACTTGGTGGTTGGCTGGGGCGTGCCGCGGCCTTGTTGCTGGCGCCTGAAGCCGCTGGGCGACAGGCCGGTCCAGCGCTTGAAGGCGCGGGTGAAGCTGTGGCGGTCGGCAAAGCCGAGTTCGGCGCTGAGTGTTTCCATGTCGCACTGGCGTGCGCTCAGCGTGGCCTTGGCCATTTCCAGGCGGATGCGCGCCTGCACGTCGGTGAACTGTTGACCCTGCTCCTTGAGGCGGCGCTGCAGGGTGCGGGGGTGGATGTTCAGGCGCTCGGCAATGCGCTCGATGCCTTGTCCGAGCAGCAAGGGGGATTGCCGGAAGATGCGCTCCAGCGAGGCGACGACGTTGTCGTCCTGGTGGGGCAGTTGCTGTTGAACCAGTTCCTGCGCGCGGCGGTGCAGGCCGGGCGAGGCGCCAGGCAAAGGCAAATCGAGCAGGCGGGTCGCGAAGAAGGACGCATCACGTGGCCGACCGCCCAGGATCTGGATGGGGTGGGGCAGTTCGCTGGCGCGGGCCATGAAGACCTGATCCGGCCAGTGGCGCAGTTCGAGGCGGCGCACGAGCTGCATGTCACCCAGGGCGATCTTGACGATCTTGTTGATCGTGGAGAAGACGGATTCGATGAAATAGCCGCGCAGTTGCAGGTCCAGATCGGGCGGCGCGTCGATGTCGAGGATGAGGGCGGACTCTTCGCCGTACTCTTCGACCCGCATCGACAGCGTGGGCATGGTGATGCCCACCCATTGCAGCGCCGGCAGGGCCTGGCGCAGGGTGGGGCTGGTGGCCAGAAAGGTGTCCATGGCCGGCAGGTAGTCGAAAGCGAAAAGCTCGCCCAGCACCACGGGGAAGTAGTAGTTGGGGGCCGCCTGCTGCACGCATTGCTGCATCAGTTGCAGCATGGACCGCTTGCGGATCATCGCGACGTTGCTGGCATTGAGCTCCACCCCGGCCGCCTTGAACAACGGGTCGATGTTGAACCGGCAGTGGGTGGCGGCCTTGATCCAGGCATTCGCCGCCATGAACGGCATCAGGTCGGACGCCGAGGCGCGCGCGGCCAGCGTGCTGGAAGGGCGATCGGAGCGGGACAGGTCGAGCATGGGGCTGACTTTAGTGAAGCCGCGCTGTCGCGCCTAGCACCCTGGGCGACAGAAAGGGAGCTGTTTGCGACAACTCCGCGACCGCTGTCCAAATTTGGATTTCCAGACGTTGCGCCCGCTGCGGCGCCCCGGCGGCGGCCTCAGCCCTTCGGGCTGGACGAGACCTTGTGCCTCATCAGTCGGCCCTTCTCACGCTCCCAGTCGCGTTCCTTGATGGTGTTGCGCTTGTCGTGCTCTGCCTTGCCCTTGGCCAGGGCGATGTCAGCCTTGATGCGCCCGCCCTTGTAGTGCAGGTTCAGCGGCACGATGGTGTAGCCCTTTTGCTCGGTCTTGCCGATCAGGCGCTTGATTTGCTCACGGTGCATCAAGAGCTTCTTCGTGCGGTCGGCCTCGGGCTTGACGTGGGTCGATGCCGAGCGCAGTGCGTTGATGCGCAGGCCGATCAGGAAGAGTTCGCCGTTCTTGATGACGACGTAGCCGTCGGTCATCTGGACCTGTCCTTCGCGGATGGCTTTGACCTCCCAGCCTTCCAGCACCAGGCCTGCCTCGAAGCGTTCCTCGATGTGGTAGTTGAAGTGGGCTTTTCTGTTTTCTGCGATGGACATGGGTGCGGGCGCCAGGGACGCGAAAGGGCTCGGTCGGGACGAGCCCGGTGCGACGTCTTTAAAATAACGACATTCTATGAAGCACGTCCACAAGTCTGTCTTGCTTTGGTACTCCCCCCGCGAAATGTACGGGCTGGTGACCGACGTTCAAGCCTATCCACAGTTTTTGCCCTGGTGCGAGCGCGCCGAAGTGCTCCAGACCCACGGTGACGGTGTCACCGCCCGGCTGCACATCGCCTTCGCTGGCGTCCATCAGGCTTTCACAACCCGCAATCTCAACACGCCCTGCGAGACGGTGACCATGCAATTGGTCGATGGGCCGTTTTCCAAGCTGGAGGGCACCTGGCGCTTTGTGCCGCTGCAAAAGCCCGGCGGGGTGGCCGATGCACTGGCGGAGCCCGCCGACGCGCCGGCCTGCAAGGTGGAGTTCGCGCTCAGTTATGCGTTTTCCAGCCGGGCGCTGTCCTTGGTGGTCAGTCCGGTGTTCGACCGCATCGCCAACACCTTTGTCGAGGCCTTCGTGAAGCGGGCCGAGCAGGTCTATGGTGCCCGCTGAGGTGCCGGGCCGGACCCAAGGCGAGCCCTCTGCTGTGACCTTGCGCATCGAGGTCGTGGTCGGTGTGGCGCCCCGGCAGCCGGTGCGTGTCGCCTTGAGCCTGCCGCCGGCCAGCACCGTGCGCGAGGCGCTGGCGGCCGCTCAGGTGGGCGAGCTGGTGTCCGCCCTGGGCCCCGAGTGCATCGAGGCCACCCTGGCTGCGGGCGATTGGTCGTTGGGCGTGTGGGGGCGCAAGGAGCGCCTGGCGCATGTGCTGCGCGATCAGGACCGGATTGAGTTGGTGCGTGCGCTCAAGGTCGATCCGAAGGAGGCGCGGCGCCTGCGCTACCGGGCGCAGGGCGAGAAGCTGCCCAAGGGCTTTCACCGCCCGAAGGGGCGCTAGGCGGCCGTGCGGGGGCGGGCTCGGTTGCCGCTCAGTTGCAGTTGTTCTGGATGGATTCCTGCGCGCGGCGCAGTTCTTCGCCACGGCCCTTGTCGTCCAGCACTTCGCGCTCGCCCTGGGCGTTGGTGCGCATGATGCGGATGCCGTCCTGCAGGGTTTTCTGGTAGCTGCGGGCGCGCTGGCAGTTTTCGGCCTTCTGCTTGGCCATCTTTTCTTCTTCGGCCTTCTTCTTGGCCGCTTCCTCGGCCTCGGCCTTTTTGCGACGGGCTTCCAACTCCGGATCTTCGGAGGGCTGGGTGGCGGAGGCCTTCAGCGCGGGGGCGCTGGCCGCTGCGGCGGCATCCTGGGGCTTGCGAAGCTGCAGCCGCGTGCCGGTCGGGCGGGTCAGGATGTTGGCCTCCGGGGTGCCGGGGGGCGGCGGCCGGTCGCTGTACTGGATCGCGCCGCTGGCGTCGCGCCACTTCCATTGCGCGCCTGCCTCGGCGCTGTGGGGGAGCAAGGCGAGCCCGGCCAGCAGCAGGGCGGTCGTGGCCGCCGAGGCGGTCATGGAGTGAACGCGCGCGTATTTCATGTTGCGCAGTGTAGCCGTGGCCGGGGCCGGCCGCCCCCTGAAATGCGTGCCAATCTCCCGGCATCTTCCCCTGGCGTGGCGCGAGCCCGACTCTGCGTATAATCCGCTTTTGCGTCTGGAGCCCGTTCATGCGCCTGCTTGGTAAAGCCCTCACGTTCGACGACGTGTTGTTGGTGCCCGCGTATTCCCAAGTGTTGCCCCGCGACACTTCGCTGGCCACCCGATTCACCCGGAACATTCAACTGAACCTGCCGCTGGTTTCCGCGGCCATGGACACCGTCACCGAGTCCCGGTTGGCGATCGCCATCGCCCAGGAAGGCGGCATCGGCATCGTCCACAAGAACCTGACGGCGCGCCAGCAGGCCGCCGAAGTGGCGCGCGTCAAGCGCTACGAGTCGGGCATCCTGCGTGATCCGATCACGATCTCGTCCGGCGTCAAGGTGCGCGACGTGATCGCCCTGTCCAACCAGCACGGCATCTCCGGCTTCCCGGTGGTCG
>CAYPUS010000231.1:0-5457 GCA_964413815.1 uncultured Aquabacterium sp.
AGATCGACATCCCGGTGCGCCAGGTGCTGATCGAGGCGCGCATCGTCGAAGCCAGCGACACCTTCGGGCGCTCGCTGGGCGTCAAGCTCGGCGCGCTGGACATGCGCGGCCTGCGGGGCGGCACGACGGGCTGGGGCGTGGGCGGCGACAACCGCGTGGCCATCACCGGCACCTACCAGGGCGTCGGCGAGCAGACCCTGCAAGCCGAAGCCACCGCCGGCAGCTACACCCCCAACAGCTATTTCGTGAACCTGCCCAGCACCGGCTTCAACGGGTTGAGCGCCGCTTCGGTGGCCTTGTCGCTGTTCGGGGCGGCCTCGAACCGCTTCCTGAACCTGGAGCTGTCGGCCCTGGAGGCCGATGGCAAGGGCAAGATCGTCTCCAGCCCGCGTGTGATCACGGCCGACCAGGTCAAGGCCCTGATCGAGCAGGGTACCGAACTGCCGTATCAGACCGCGACCTCCAGCGGCGCAACGGCCATCGCCTTCCGCAAGGCCAACCTCAAGCTGGAAGTCACGCCGCAGATCACGCCGGAAGGCAATGTGATCCTCGACGTCGACGTCAACAAGGACAGCGTGGGCCAGGTGACGACGGCCGGCTACGCCATCGACACCAAGCACGTTCAGACCCAGGTGCTGGTGGAAAATGGCGGCACGGTGGTGATCGGCGGCATCTTCACGCAGCGTGACAGCAGCCAGGAAACCAAGGTGCCCCTGCTGGGTGACGTGCCCGTGCTGGGGAATTTGTTCAAGACGCGCAGCAAGCAGGCTGAGCGTTCGGAGTTGCTGATTTTCCTGACGCCCAAGGTTGTGTCGGAAAAAGGCGCATTGCGCTGATTGCGCCTTTTACAAGGGATCCCGCGTAGGGGAGTGAAGAGATATGCAGATGAAAACAGTGGGCGCGGCCCTGGTCCTTTCGGTTTTGCTGGCCGCGTGCGGCGGCGGTGGGGGTGATGCGGGGCAATCGGCTTTTGGTGCCGGCGGTGGGGCATCGTCGCCGTCGACCACGACATCGGGTTCCACCAGCACCACGACGAACGAGGCGGGGTCGATTGTGGTCAGCGTCAACAGTCGCACGATCAGTTCGTCTGCCCCGGGGGTGGTGACGGCGCTGGTCAAGGACGCCAGTGGTACGCCCGTCGAGAATGCGATTGTGACGTTTGCGGTGACGAATGGCGCACTGGCTGTTCTGGGTTCGACGTCCGGCATGACGGACGCCACCGGCGAAGCCTCGACGACGATCACGCCGAATCCATCGGCCACCACGGGCGCCACCACGGTGACCGCATCGGTGACCTTGCCTGGTTCAAGCTCGGCACTGACGGCGCAATATGCGTTCTCGGTGTCGGCCATGAACGTCACCCTGGACTCCGTGACCCTGGCCACACCTGGCCAGCTGGATGCGTATGCCTCCAAGGCGATCGATGTGGCAGTCAGCGCGGCCAGCAGTTCGGCGCCGCTGACCTTGAAGGCCACTTCAACATGCGCCACGCAGGGCAAGGCCACCATTTCTCCGAGCTCGCTGATTCTGACCGGCACGACCGGTTCTTTCACCTACCAGGACAATGGCTGCGGCGCCACTGATCAAGTGACGGTGCAAATCCAAGGCACGAGCCAGACCAAAGCTGTTGACATCGAGGTCAAGGCGCCTGTGGCCATCGCCCTGACGTTCGACAAGGCGACGCCGGAAACACTTTGCCTGATGGGCAGCGGCTGTGACGGCACGTCCACGGTCACGTTCAAGGTGGTTGGCAGCGGCGGCCAGGGCCTGGCGGGCCGTTCGGTGAACTTCGGTCTCACGCAAAGCGGTTCGGCCACACTGAGTGCCACCAGCGGTGTCACCGATTCCTCGGGTATCGTGTCGGTCCGGGTCAGCAGCGGCGTCGTGCCGACGCCCGTCCGCGTGACGGCAGCCCTGGCCGATGCGACAGAAATCAACACCGTGTCGAACGAACTGTCCATCCGGTCAGGCCTGCCATACCAAAGCGGCATGACCTTCTCGGCAAAAGCCTACACGCTCGATGGGAACCTGAACGGCGACAGCACCGAAATGACGGTTCACTTGATCGATCGTTTCGGTAACCCCGTTGCGGACGGGACGCCCGTGACCTTCGTTGCTGAAGGCGGCAGCGCGACGCCTGGTAGCTGCTTCACGGCCGGTGGGAACTGTTCTGTGAATTTTGTGGTGCAAAACCCCAAGCCCGCAGATGGTCGGGTCACGGTGGTCGCGTTTTCGCAAGGTGAAGAGGATTTCATCGACAACAACAACAACAACCTCTATGACCCCTTGGACACGTTCGATATCGCCACGATGGATCTCGGGCCCGTCCATGTGGACAACAATATGAATGACACGGTTGACCCCGGCGAACGTCTGATTGGCGCCGCCAAGAACGGCGAATGGGACAACAACACCTATGTGCGCAGCAGCTTCGAGATGGTGATGACGAACACGGTTTCGAAGCCGCGCCTGTTCGAGGTTGCCGGTGGCGCCTGCACCGATACGGCCTTTACGGGCGCGAGCGTCTCGCTCGGCGGCGCGACTTGCAACGTCAACGTGGATGTGTGCGTCAAGGACGGCAATACCAGCGGCTCCAACCCCATCGTCGCGGGGTCGAAATTGTCTGTTACACCCAGTGGCAACGATGTCAAAGCCACCATCACGCCAGCGGAAATCCTGCCCCACGCGATGGCGCCCACGGTGCACACCATTGCCATCTCACGGGCCAACTGTGGCACGGTTCCGGCCGCACAGCGTAATGTCGACCTGACCATCGAAGTGAAGGGCACGACCTGGACCTTCGGTAACGCTGCGATTACCGTGAACAACACGCCGTGACCAATTGATGATCGTTTCTCTCGTCGGCCTGCCCGGCGGTGGCAAATCCACCGTCGGGCGCCAACTGGCCAAACGTGTCGGTGCGAGGTTCCTCGACTCCGACACGGTTCTGGAAGAACGGATCGGCATGCCGATCCGTCAGTTTTTTGAGCGCCATGGCGAGGCCGCTTTCCGCGACCTCGAGGAAGCCGTCATCGACGACCTGACGCTGCCTCACGGCAGCGGTGGCCCTGGCGACAGTGATGCGGCTGGCACATCATCCGGTGGTGGTGCCCCTGCTGCTGCCGAGCCCGCGCCCTCGCACCTCGTCCTGGCCACCGGTGGCGGTGCCTTGCTGCGCCCCATCAACCGCGAGCGCCTGCGTCAGCGCACAACGGTGGTCTACCTGCGCTCCACGCCGGAAGAGCTTTTCCGCCGCCTCAGGCACGACACCCAGCGTCCCTTGCTGCAGGTCGCCGACCCGCAGGCCAAGTTGCGAGAGCTCTACGCGCAGCGGCACCCGCTTTACGAAGAGACGGCCCACTACGTGGTGGACACCGGACGTCCCTCGGTGAGCACGCTCGTGAACATGATCCTGATGCAGCTGGAGATGGCCGGCCTGTTGGACCGGGCACCGGTTCGCAAGCCGGATTTCCGGGCCTGAAAAGCAAGTGGCCGCTCAGGGCGGCCACGCTTTCATCATCCCATTGTCCGGCGCGGGCGCCTGACAGGCCTATCAGCCCAGTTCGAGCTGTTTGAGGTATTCGCGGAACCAGCCTCCGACCTGGCTGTGCTGCAGCGCCAGCTCGACGTTGGCCTCCAGGAAGCCTTCCTTGCTGCCGCAGTCGTAGCGCTTGCCTTCGTATTGGTAGGCATAGACCTTTTCCAGGCTGAGCAAGCCGGCGATGCCGTCGGTCAGCTGGATCTCATTGCCCACGCCGCGGGGCTGTGAGCGGATCTGCTCGAAGACGGCCGGCGTGAGGATGTAGCGACCGGCCACGCCCAGACGCGAAGGCGCCACTTCGGGTGCAGGCTTTTCAACGATCTTGGAGATGTCCATCACGCGCTCGGCCACCGGGGTGCCGGCGACGATGCCGTAGCGCTTGGTGTGCTCTGCCGGCACTTCCTGCACGGCCAGGATCGAGCCGCGTAGCGCCACGAACTGGTCGACCATCTGCTTGAGCACAGGGGGCGTGCCCACCATCAGGTCATCGGCCAGCAACACGGCGAAGGGCTCGCCGCGCACCAGGCGCTCGCCGCACAGCACGGCATGGCCCAGGCCCAGGCTCTTGGGCTGGCGCACGAACACACACTCCATGTCCGAAGGCTTGATCGAGCGCACCAGCTTCAGCAGATCGTTCTTGTTGGCCTGCTCCAGTTCGTACTCGAGTTCGAAGGCCGTGTCGAAATGGTCTTCGATGGGGCGCTTGTGGCGGCCCGTCACGAAGATCATCTCGCGGATGCCGGCGTCATACGCTTCTTCCACGGCGTACTGGATCAACGGTTTGTCGACCACTGGCAGCATTTCCTTCGGCTGCGCCTTGGTCGCGGGCAGAAAGCGGGTGCCCAGACCGGCGACAGGAAAGATGGCCTTCGTGATGCACATGGAAACGGCTCCTCTTGATATGGCGGGTATTTTGGCACCCGCATGGTGTTGTCGTTGAAACGGCACTCCCTGGTTTGGAGGGGGTGCCGTGAGGCGCCCAGGCTCAGCCCAGGCGTTGGAACTGTGATCGCACTCTCTCCAGCGTGGCAGTGAAATCGGTCATGCGTTGTTTTTCCTGCTCGACGACAGCCGCCGGTGCGCGGGCCACGAAGCTCTCGTTGCCCAGCTTGGCTTGCGTCTTGGCGATCTCGCCTTCCAGACGCTTGATCTCCTTGCTCAAGCGCTCCTTCTCGGCAGCCACGTCGATCTCGACGTGCAGCGCCAGTCGGGCATCGCCTTGGACGGCCACCGGCGCCATCGCCGTTGCTTCGGCAAAGGCGGCCTCATCGAGGATGCGCACTTCACTGAGCTTGGCGAGAGCCTTGAGGATAGGGGCAGCCTGTGTGATGAACTCGGTATCACCTGTTGTCAGCATGGGCACACGTTCTGCGGGTGAGAGGTTCATTTCGCCTCGCAGGTTCCGTGCCGTGCCGACGATGGCCTTGAGCTTGGCCATCCACGCATCGGATTCAGGACAGACGCGGCCCAGGTCGGGCACGGGGTAGGGCGCCAGCACGATGCTGTCGTCGCTGCCCGCCTGCTTGCGGCCGGCCACGGGGGCCACCACCTGCCAGAGCTCTTCGGTGATGAAGGGCGTGATCGGGTGCAGCAGGCGCAGGACGGTTTCGAGCACGCGGATCAGCGTGCGGCGGGTGCCGCGCTGCTGGGCCTCATTGCCGCTGGCCTTGGCTTCGTTGAGCTGGGTCTTGGCGATCTCGATGTACCAGTCGCAGTACTCGTCCCAGACGAACTGGTAGATGGCATTGGCCACATTGTCGAGACGGAACTCCTTGAAGCCCTGTTCGACCGCGGCTTCCACGCGTTGCAGCTCGCTGACGATCCAGCGATCGGCCGGGCTGAAGTGCAGGTAGCCATTGGCCGCGCACTGGCCTGGCTCCTTGACCAGGCCGCAGTCCTGGCCTTCGCAGTTCATC